>JAFAKL010000284.1 GCA_019235445.1 Verrucomicrobiota bacterium
GAGGAAGTATTTACCTTAGGTGGTCAGGAGACCGGGGAAAGCAAAGCCCGAAATGCCGAAGTGGTCGAACTCTTCACCCAAATTGCCGACTTGGTGGAAAACCGCGCACCGGCCGAGATGCAAGCTATTTTACAGAAGGAGCCCCAACGCGCGCTCGACTACGATTTTGGTACGACCGTCGCCCGGGTCGTACTCGCGTTGAGGGAAGATTTCCTGGCCCAATTCGAGCAGTGGAAGAGCACGATGCCCTCGCTTATGCGCAACCGTATGCCGTTGCGCCTGCTCACAGGTCCGCAAGCGTTGGAAGCGGTGGTGCGTCCCGGTCGCATGAACGGCTTGTGCCTTGCCTCGGAAAAGGTGGGTGAACAGATCGTCCGATTTGTTGCCCAGCGCCCTGAGCATACGCCGCTGGCCGAGATCGAGGCAGTTCCTCCTTTGATCAGTCTCGTCTGCGAGCGGCTCAACGCCGCCCGATTGGAAGCGAAACCCCCGCAGGAGACAATTTCGGAAGAGCTCGTCAAATCACAAGGAGCTGACATTTTGCAACGCTTCTACGACGAGAGCTTTGCCGCTTTTGTAGACGCCGAGCGCGAAGCGGTGCGTGAATATCTCGAAGATCGGATGGTGACGGTGGGGGGCCACCGCAATCCGGTCGCGCGGGAGGACGCGGTGGCGGAGCTTGCGCGACTGGGTGTCTCGGCGCCCAACAGCGTCCTTGACGCCCTGATTGCGCGGCGTTTGCTGACCCCCGAACAGCGCGGCGGGATTCAGCGTCTTGAGATCACCCATGACGTGCTGACACCCCTCGTCGTCCGAGGACGAAAAGAGCGGGAGGAACGCCGTCTAACCAGGGAAGCGGAGCGACGGGCGGAAGAAGCAAAACAAAGATTAGCGGAAGCCGAAGCTCTGGCCGCAAACGAAAAGCGGCGCCGCCATCGGCTCGGGATCGCGTTAGGCTGCGTAAGCGTGCTGCTGTTTTTTGCGATCGGCGCCCTGTGGTTTGCCATCCAGCAGCAGCATCGGGCCAATGAAGCCGCGGCGCGTGCTCGCCAGGAGGGGGCTCGGGCCGATCGAGCGGCGCTGGAAGCGAGATCCGCCGCCCAGCGGGCCGAGGAACAGTCAAAGGAAGCGTTGAAGGAAAAAAGGCTTGCCGATGAGGCCGCGGCGCGTGCGGAGGAGAAGTCACAGGAGGCGTTGGAAGAAAAAAAGGTCGCCGACGAAGCGACAAAACAAGTGGCACAATACGCCGCGCGTGTGCAGGAGCAGTTGACAAGTGCGCAGATCGAGGAGGGCCGCGCCTGGATCGAGCGAGCCAAGCTAAACTCTGCACGGGGAAATCATTTTGCGGCCGCTCTGATGGCCGCGCGAGCGCTTGGATTCGACGGCTTTGGTCGGGAGAAGTCTCTGAATCCGAAATTCGATGAAGCCAACCCGGTTTTATTGAACGCAGCGAATGATCCCGTCGACGAGCAGCAAGCTCGGCGAGAAGTAACCGGAGCCGCGTTGACAGGATATTCTGGGAGACCGCTCTGGCAAAGTCCGGTGTGTCGCCAACACGACGGCCATGTTCTAAGCGTAGCCTGGAGTCCAGATGGAAGAACTTTGGCCTCAAGTTCTTCTGATCGCACGGTGAAGCTCTGGGAGACCGAAAGCGGGAAATTGTCGAAGACGTTGCTGGGGCATACGGAAGAAGTTAGGAGCGTCGCCTGGAGCCCGGACGGAAAGAAGGTTGCCACGGGTTCCTCTGACCAGACAGCGAAGATTTGGGATTCCTCCACTGGTCTTCTGCTGGCCACCTTGGCGGGTCACACCGGCCAGATTGAGAAGGTAGTCTGGAGTCCCGATGGAAAAGTCTTAGCTTCAGCTTCTACTGACCAGACGGTGAAGCTGTGGGAGGTGGCCACGGGCAAGCTACTCAGCACCTTGCAAGGGCACACTGACTCGGTTTGGAGCCTGGCCTGGAGTCCGGATGGGAAAATCCTTGCCTCTGGCACTCGTGACCAGATGATCAAGCTGTGGGAGGTCGCAACTGGCAAACTGCTGGGCACCTTGGACGGGCACACCGGCCCGGTTTGCAGCCTTACCTGGAGTCCGGATGGGAAGATCCTGGCCTCAGGGTCAAGTGACCGGACGGTAAAGCTCTGGGAAGCCGCTACGCGCAAACTGGTTGCCACCTTACAGGGGCACACCGATGAGGTTCGCGGCGTCGCGTGGAGTCCAGATGGAAAGACCTTGGCCTCAAGTTCCGCTGACCGGACGGTGAGGCTGTGGGAATCCGCGACCGGCAAATTGCTGACGAGCTTCCTGGCAGATACTGACCAGGTTAACACTGTAGCATGGAGTCCAGATGGAAGGACCTTGGCCACCGGCTCTGCTGACCAGGCGGTGAAACTCTGGGACGCCGCCACCTGCAAATCGCGTGCCATCTTGCTGGGGCACACTGACCTTGTCTGGAGCGTTGCCTGGAGCCCCGATGGAAAGGCTCTGGCGTCTGCTTCTAGTGACGAGAGTGTGAAACTATGGGAACCCGCGACGGGCAAACTGCTCGTCACATTGCAGGGGCATACCGACTGCGCCTATGGCGTGGCGTGGAGTCCGGACAGAAAGACCGTAGCATCGGGTTCTCGGGACAAGAGTGTAAAACTGTGGGAACCGGCGACGGGCAAACTGAAGACGACGTTGCAGGGACACACTGACTCAGTGTTGAGCGTTGCCTGGAGCCCCGATGGAAAGATTCTCGCCTCGAGTTCATATGACAAAACGGTGAAGCTATGGGAAGCCGCAACCGGCAAACCGCTGATCACCATCCGGGGGCACAATAGAGAGGTATATTGCGTCGCATGGAATCCGGACGGAAAGACCCTGGCCTCTGGGTCTGGTGACGGTTCGGTGAAGATTTGGGAGGCTGCGACCGGCAAACTGCTGGCCAGCCTGCCGGGCCACGATAAAGAGGTGTACTGGGTTGCCTGGAGTCCCGATGGGAAGACGCTGGCCTCGAGCTCAGGTGACCGGCTGATAAAGATTTGGGAAGCCGCGACTGGCAAGCTCCTGTCGACCTTGCAGGGGCACTCCGACACTGTGCGTTGCGTTGCCTGGAGTCCGGATGGAAAGACCCTGGCCTCTGGGTCCTATGATGAAACGGTGCAACTCTGGGAGGTTGCCACCGGCCGGCCGCTGGCCAAGTTGGAGGGGCACGGGGGCATCGTTCTGGGAGTTGCCTGGAGTCCGGATGGAGAGACCCTGGCATCGGTTTCCGGCGACAAGACGGTGATGCTCTGGGAGGCTACTGGGGGCGAACTGCTGCCGGCCCTGGCGGGGCATAGCGCTGAGGTCCGCGCGGTGGGCTGGAGTCCGGACGGAGGAATCCTGGCCTCCTGTTCTGGAGACAAGACCGTGAAACTCTGGGAGCCTTCCTCCGGCAAGTTGCTGATGACCTTGCAAGGGCACTCCGACGAGGTTTTTAGCCTATCCTGGAGTCCGGATGGAAAGACCTTGGCCACGGGCTCCGGCGATAAGACCGTGAATCTCTGGGAAACCGCTACCGGCAAACTGCTTCGCACCTTGGTGGGGCACACCAACTCGGTTCTGAGTGTTGCCTGGAGTCCGGATGGAAAGACTCTGGCCTCCGGCTGTAGCGACGCAACCATGAAGCTCTGGGATGCCGCCTCGGGGAGACTTTTGATGAACTTGCCGGGGCATACAGATTCAGTTTGGAGCGTAGCCTGGAGCCCAGACGGAAAAACCTTGGCCTCCGGTTCACGCGACCGGACCGTAAAACTCTGGGATCCCGCGACAGGAAAACTACTGACGAGCTTGCAGGGGCATACCGGACCGGTCTGCAGCGTAGCCTGGAGTCCAGACGGAAAGACCCTGGCTTCAAGTGCCTATGATCATACGGTGAAGCTCTGGGAGATTGCCACCGGAAAACTGCTGACGAGCTTGCAAGGGCACTCAGGCGGGATTTTGAGCGTCGCTTGGAGCCCGGATGGTAAGGCTTTGGCCTCTGGTTCAGGCGACCAGACGATCAAGCTTTGGGACGGCGCATCGGGCAAACTGCTGACGAGCTTGCAGGGGCATACTGGCGGAGTTTTCAGCGTGGCGTGGAATCCAGATGGAAAGATTCTGGCCTCGGGTGCTGCCGACCGCGCGGTGAAGCTTTGGGAACGACCGGCCACTTCCGACATCGATTTGGCCCAATACGTGCGCTCCGGCTGGATACGCCTCGTCGGTAGCGAAATGGTTTGGCGAGCGAACGACAATCTTCTGCGAGACCAGTCTTTTCACGTTGCCAATATGCGACAGACAACCGTGCTGGGTGTCGAACTCAGCGGTGCATTGAGCTCAAAGAAATTTGCCGAAGAATTGCCTTTATTCCTGCACGCTGGCAATTGTCCTGGGGCGATTGCTCTTTGGAATGCCAGACCGGCAGAGGCCGCAGATTTATCAATGCGCGAAGAACTACTCGCCAGCCTTTCAGCATTTGCTGCGGATGACTTGCTCAGGAAAATTACCTGGCGAGGTATCTGGCTGACTGAACAGATAGAGGCGATCCTCTCTTCCGAGGCTATGCTCAATCCGGCGGTATCGCTTGGCATGCTGCGCCTCTCTACCCAACTAGATCTGGCCGGCGATGAAGAAGTTGAAGTTGCTGCGGTTCGTGAAGGCCTGAGTACGCGCATGGCCGGCATCGCATCGCAATCGTGGTTTGCCGCGCTTGGGCGTAATTTGCACGTCGCTGCGACCGAACAATTCGGCAGGGGAAACGGCAGCAAAGGACACCAACTGTTGCAAGACTCGATCACCGCCTTTCGCTCATCCCTCGAGTCCAGGGCCAACCCCGATTTTGCTCAAAACCAGGCGGAGATCCAAAACGACCTCGGGACTGCACTGCGTGAACTTGGGACCCGCAGTGACGGAGAAGAAGGACGCAAGCTTCTGCAAGAGGCTATTGCGGCTTATCGTTTTGCCCTTGAGATCAGGACCAAAGCCAATTTTCCTCAGGACTGGGCCGCGACCCAGAACGAGCTTGGGATCGCTCTGCAAGACCTAGGGACGCGCAGCAACGGGGAAGAGGGGCGCAGACTGCTCGAAGATTCCGTGAGTGCTTACCGCTCTGGTCTTGAGATCTACAGGAGGGAAAGTTTTCCGGGGTATTGGGCCATGGCTCAGTACAATCTGGGCATTGGGCTTCACGAGTTGGGGACACGCAGCGATGGAGAGGAGGGGCGCAAATTATTGGAAGAGGCGCTGGCCGCTTATCGCTCCGCCCTCGAGGTCAGGACCAAGGCTGATTTTCCTCAAGACTGGGCCGCGACCCAAAACAATCTGGGCATCGCATTGCAGGATCTTGCGGCGCGCATCGTGGGAGAAGAAGGGCGAAAATTGCTCGAGGCCGCCGCCGCCGCATACCGCTCCGCGCTGGAATCTTACACCAAGGCCAATTTTCCGGAGTCTTGGGCCATGGCTCAGTACAATCTAGGAATTGCGCTTCATGCACTAGGGAAGCGCAGCGACGGAGAAGAAGAACGCAAGCTTCTCCAGAATTCCATCGCCGCGTATCGTTCCGCCCTTGAAGTCAGAACTAAGGCCAATTTTCCTCAGGACTGGGCCGCCACCGAGAACAATCTAGGCCTCGTTTTGCAGGATCTTGGGATGCTCAGCGACGGAGAAGAAGGACGTAAACTGCTTGAAGAGGCGGTGGCTGCATACCGCGCCACCTTAGCGGTTTATACGAAGGCAGGGGTGCCTCAGTCCTGGGCCATGTCTCAGAACAACTTGTCCAATGCGCTGGTGGCGCTTGGACGCCGCTTCAAAGGAGAGGAGTGCCTGAATCGCGAGCGAGAAGCGGTAGAATTGCTTCAGGAAATAGCAAATTCTCGATCTGACGATTTTTCACGTTATAGACTTGCCTTTACGCTGGGCAATTTCGCCTGGGATCTGATTTTGAACAGCCAGTTCGCAGAGGCCCAAACGCGATGCCAAGAGGCTCTGAAGCTCGGGGAGGAGATAGGCGACGGAATCGAGAAAGATGCCCGGGACAACTTGATCTTCATCCAGGGCAACCTTGCTCACTCCCTTTTATTCCAGGGCCATTACGACGAGGCGCTGGCCATTTATCGCCAAAACTGGAACAAACCGTTGAATGGAAAGACATTTGGTGAAGTCACTCTGGAGGATTTTGCCGAGTTCGAGAAAGCGGGTCTGACCAATCCCGACCTTTCTCGGATGAAGCAGCAACTAGCGGATTTGCAATTCCAGACGACCAAGCCGTGAATAAGATCAACACGAGACAAATGGAGGATCTTTTTGGGCCAGGCAAGGTCGAGGAAACCGGGGTCGACCAAGCCGCACCCCTTGCCGCCCGGATGCGTCCGCGTTCGCTGGACGAGTATGTGGGCCAACAGCACATTCTTGGAGCCGGCAAATTGCTTCGTCGAGCCATCGAATCGGACCGGCTAAGTTCGATTATTCTCTATGGGCCCCCGGGCAGCGGAAAAACAAGTTTGGCCCAGATCATCGCTTCTACGACAAAAAGCCATTTTGAACGTCTGAGCGGCGTTGAGAGTTCGGTGGCGGATATGCGGCGAGTGGCCACGTCCGCGGCATTCCGCCGGAAATCAAACGGCGGACGAACGATCCTCTTCATCGATGAGATCCATCGCTTTAATAAAGCACAACAGGATGTCCTCCTGCCGGACGTCGAGAGTGGCAATCTTCGGTTGATCGGCGCGACGACTCACAACCCTTTCTTCTATATCAACAGCCCGCTGGTCTCCCGTTCCCAGGTTTTTCAGCTGGAGCCGCTTTCCCGAGAGGATCTCCTGCAGGTAATAAACCGTGCCTTAAGTGATTCAGAGCGCGGGTTTGGCAAACTGAAGATCAAAGCGGATCCGGACGCGTTGGATTTCCTGGCCGAAGTCAGTGATGGCGATGCACGGCGCAGCTTGAATGCATTAGAAATCGCCGCCCTGACCACTGCTGCGGATTCAGAGGGAGTGATCCGATTAACTCGGTCCGTGGCCCAAGAAAGTATTCAGAAGAAGGCGGTCAGCTATGAAGGCGATGAGACGGAGCATTATGACACGATAAGCGCTTTTATTAAAAGCATGCGTGGCTCGGACCCGGATGCAACGCTCTATTGGCTCGCTAAGATGTTGTACGCTGGCGAGGATATACGTTTCGTTGCGCGGCGCATTGTCATTGCCGCAAGTGAAGATGTCGGAATGGCGGATCCAAACGCTCTTGTCATTGCCGTCGCTGCGCAACAAGCGGTGGAATTTGTTGGGTTGCCTGAAGCTCAGATTCCGCTTGCGCAAGCGGCTGTCTATCTAGCCACCGCGCCGAAGAGCAACCGCGCCTGGGCCGCCCTCAACAAAGCGATGGAGGATGTGAAGCAAGGCAGGATTCTCGCCGTGCCGAAACATCTACGCGGCACGGGGTCCAAACTGTTTGGCGGAGGAACCGATTACAAGTACGCGCACGACTATGAGGGAGGTTATGTGCCGCAGGCGTACCTTCCGGAGGGCAGAATCTATTATGAACCGACCGAGAACGGCTTCGAACGGCAGGTGAAAGAGCGATTGGAATTCTGGCGAAGGCAATTCGAAGCGGCCACAGGGGATTAATTAAGCCCGAAGCTCTCGGATTTTTTTAAACCACAGATTAGATTACACAGATAAATTGAAGAAGGAGTTTGGCTAAGGCCGCCGCCTGGAACCCTATACCTTCTTAATCTGTGAAATCTGTGGTTTAATTGTCGGTTTCTCGGTTATCGGGACTCTTTGGCCATTCGAACACCAGCGCGGTGAGGAGACGGGTACCGATCAGCAGAGCAGTCTCATCTATGTCGAAGGTAGCAGTATGCAGAGGCGTGATTTTGCGGTCGTCCGCCTTCGCACCGAGGCCGATCATGCAGCCTGGGATCGCTTGCAGATAGTCTGCAAAATCCTCCGCGCCCATACTGGGCGGTTCATTCCGCAGGACATTCTCCGGTCCGAGCAGTCGTCCGGCAACGTCGGCCGATAAAGTAGCGATCTGGGGATCGTTGGCCATGCCCGGTAGTAATCTGTCGAAAAGGGTGGAAATCCTGGCGTTGAACGCCTGGGCGACTGAAGCGCAAAGGCGTTCGACCGTGTCACGCGCATGGGTTGCCACCGCGGCGTTCAAGGTGCGTATGGTGCCTTGAAGCAACGCCGTTTCCGGAATGACATTAGATGTGTGTCCTGCCTTCATCGCACCGACCGTGATAACAACCGGTTGACGGGCGTCCGTCTGGCGCGGAATGGCCTGATAAAGGAGGGTAATGAGGTTTGCGGCGGTGGCGATCGGATCGACGGTCGTGTGCGGGCGCGCACCGTGACCGCCCTGGCCTATGATCTCGATGGCGAAATCTTGACAGAACGCGGTGCGCGGCCCTGGCGTGATTGCAACCTTTCCAACGGGCAGGTTCGGGTCAACATGCAGCGCGATGATGGCGTCGACCCCTTCGAGAGCGCCCTCGCGCACCATCTCACAAGCACCTCGACCTGATTCTTCGCAAGGCTGGAAAATGCTCTTCCACGCGACGGGCGATGGCCGTGCGCGATAGAGAGCAAGCGTTGTTCCGAGCAGGATCGCGGAATGGACGTCATGCCCGCAGGCATGCATCACGCCCGGTTTCTTGGAACGGTACGGGACATCGTTCTCCTCTTGGATTGGCAGGGCGTCAATATCCGCCCGCATGGCAACAGCCGGCGCCCCTGGATCGGCGGGTTCGACAATTTCCGTGATGACGCCCCGCTTGCCCGCGGCCACCCGATGAGGAATTCGGGCGGCGGTAAGCTGTTTGCTTAAATATTCTGTGGTGGAGTATTCCTCACCGCTAAGCTCTGGGTTCCGATGGAAGTGACGCCGGAACTGCGAGAGCCGGGGAAGAACTCGGGTCAGTTGCGCCTCCACCCGTCCCGAAAGAGGGTTCAGCGGTTTGTCGTTTGAATGGACTTTGTTCAAGAGTGTTTATTCGCTGTGGTAGTCGGTGCTCCCGTTCAGAAGCTTTTCGTCAACCCCGATTATCCGGGTGCCAAGGCCGTCATGTTCGACGACGCAGGTCATCTTGGATTTTCCGGACAGGTGCTCATCCCCGTTCTCGAATTTGTAATCGTACACCGCGGTGGCCCGGTAGATGCCTCGATGATTGGGAATTTCAAAGAGGTCGAGGGATTCCGTCAAAGCAAACTGGCGTTGCGGCCAACGCCGGTAAAGCGCGGCGATCGCTTTCACTGCCTGATTGTGAGTTCGGGCGTGTCCATAGTAAAAAACTTTCGACCCCAGGTATTTGCCTCGCACCGCGGGATCATTCTGTTCCCCGGCAGTGATGAACGCTGCGACCACATGCGCGAGTTCCGACGCAACCGCAGGTTTTTCCAGCACCGAGGGTTGTTTGGTGCGGTGATGGCCGGCCTCCGTTTCGGCGGCCGCGAGGGGGTAGAGGCTGGTCAGGAGCACGCTAAATAACAAAACACAGCGAAACTCCGCGCCGGAAATCCATGGCCGCCGGCGATCAAGGAAAAGAAAATCTTTGTGACCAATGGGCATTGCCTCCTGTCTGGAGATTCTGCAGGAAAAACTCAATTGGAGCGTAGATGTGTTTGTTCGTTGCGTGGTTCGGTGAACACGGGGAAAATCTAAATCAATGAAATCGTTCTTTGGATCCTTTTTTGGTGTACTTTTTGCGGTTCTATTTTTGGTTGCCGTCGCTGTGGCTGGATTTGTTGCGGTGATCGTCGTAATCAGTAGCTCTCAAAAGGCACGGGCTGTGGCTGATAACTCCCTGTTGGTCCTTGATCTTGCCGTACCGATTCCAGATGCGCCGCCTGAGTTCAGCGCATCTCAGCTTTTCAATGGGTTGAACGAAGAACCAGGGCAAACGCCAGTTACCTTGCGGGAAATTTTGCGAGCGATTAGTCATGCGGCGACCGATCCGAAGATTAGAGGCGTCTTCATTACTGGGAACTTATTACCCGCAGGCGGTTATGGCTCCAGTTATCCGGCACTGAAGGAAATTCGGGAGGCGCTCGCAAAATTCAAGGAGTCTCACAAGCCGGTGTATGCATATCTACAGTTTCCGTTTACGCAGACCTATTATCTCGAGTCCGTGGCGGATCAACTCTTTGTTGACCCTCAGGCTGAGTTTATTCTGCGTGGACCTTCCAGTTCAGCGCTTTATTACGCGGGCGCTCTAAAGAAGTTCGGCATCGGCGTACAAGTTTTTCGGGTCGGGAAATACAAATCTTACGTGGAACCTTTTATCCGCGAAAATATGAGCCCCGAAAACCGAGAGCAGCTCGAACAGCTTTTGGGGGATATGTGGAGCGACGTGACCAGAACGATTGAAGAGGCGCGCGGATTACCTCGCGGATCGTTCGAACAGCTCATCAACGCAAACGGGTTGATCGATGGGGAATTGGCGGTGAAGAGCAAGCTGGGTACCGAACTGGTGCCTCTCTCCACGGTCATGGACCGGCTGAGGAAGCAGTATGGCTCGGATCAACAGCACCATACCTTTCGTCAGGTAACCGTTTCTTCCTATCTCGATTATCTCCAGGGAAACACGAAGGGGCAGACTGATGCGGGACCGAAGATTGCCGTCGTTTACGCGGAAGGGGAAATCGTCGATGGGGAGGGCGCATCGGACAACGTGGGCGGTGAGAAATATGCGCGGGAAATTCGGAAACTTCGCTTCGATTCGAATGTGAAAGCGATCGTTCTTCGTGTCAACAGCCCGGGAGGGAGCGGGTTTGCCTCTGAAGAGATCTATCGCGAGCTGGCGGCAGCAGAGGAAACAAAGCCTGTGGTTGTTTCGATGGGCGGCTATGCAGCCTCGGGCGGCTACTACATTTCTTCCGAGTCCAAACATATCTTCGCTGAGCCGACGACGATTACAGGAAGCATCGGGGTCTTTGGGCTGACGGTAAATTTTCAGCAACTTGCCACCGAGAATGGCATTACTACCGATTCCGTCACCACGACGAGCCCATTGGCAACTTTGTTTAATCCAATCGAGCAAAAGTCGGACGCGGATTTGGCAATCCTCCAGAAAGCCACCGATAAGTTCTACAACCAGTTCCTAGCTCGAGTTTCGCAAGGCCGGCACCTCACAGTGGAGCAGGTGAACGATATCGCTCAGGGTCGCGTTTGGTCGGGGAGCGAGGCGGCGAGGTTCAAATTGGTGGATGAAATGGGCGGATTGGAGGCGGCCATCGTTTATGCGGGGAATCTAGCGCACCTTGGCAACCAGCCGCGAATCACTGAATTTCCGGAACGGAAAGATCTGAGTGACAAGCTTCGAGAGCTTTTCAAATCCACACCCAGGCCGCCGGTTTCCAAGCTGAATCCCGTCGAGTTGGGGATACGGGAATTGGAGAGCAAGTTGAGGGATATGCGTGCATTGAACGATCCGGAAGGGATTTACGCCAGATTCCCAACCGATATTCGATGGAACTAGTAACCGTCTGCTACATCCGGAGCGGCTACTGGTTTGTTGAATTTCCGGATATGTGGTTAGTGTCACCATGCCGTGTTTGGTCCTGCGATCTGGAGCGCCGAAGGCGAGAAACAGGGAGAGCCTGGCGAAACCAGGCGTTCCAGGCACTTCGTGCCAGGCTACTTTCGTCTGGTCCCTCCGGGACAGGATACGCTCTTTTCTTAAGTTAAGTCAGCGCTTAAGGGGGTTCCACTCCGGTTCAGGGCCAGTGCCACTCCTGGGTACCTTCTCCGGAGAGGCAACCAGGCCTCAAGATCGTCTTCGAAATGTCCGAACTCCAGGCCCGGCGAGTATGTGTACAGCGAAGACTTCGCTATACACATACATTCCCAGAGAAGCCGGCGTCGCGCTTGTGCCCCTGCTATTTCCCGGACAGGACACTAAAAACCCGTAAATACCTGGCCGCTTGAATATCGGTTCAGCCGTTGCTCCATCCCGGTAAGCTGAGCTTTGCGATCGTCCGGTCCCAGCAGGGCGATTGCAAGCTGCTGGTACTTGACCGCATCCGCAAAGTTGCCTGCAGCGGCGGAGGCAGCCGCCAGCGTGTCGATCGAGAATGCATTCTTCCAATCGCTCAGATGGCAGGCCTTCATCGCGATCGCCACCGCGCGTCGGCCATCCCTGACGTGGCTGTCTTTCGAAGTGGCGAGCATCCATGCCAGGTCATTGAGGGTGCTCGGATCAGCTGGCTGGAGGCGCACTGCCTGTTCAAGCGATTTTTTCGCCTCCTCATCGCGACCGTAGTCCATACAGCTGCGCGCCTTACTCTCGTAGAGTTCTGCCAGCAACCCTGCGGAAACGTTGCTTTTGCGGGCAAGATTAATGCTCGTATCGATCTGTTTGAGTGCCTCGCCTCCACGTTTGGCGAGGACCAGGACGGCAGACTTCAAAAAATAGGAGCGCCAATTGTTTGGGTCGGTGGCAATCACGTGGTCAATCATCGCGAGTGCCTCATTGACTTTCCCGGATTCTGCCAGTTTAAACGCACTGTCTAGTTGCGCTTGGCCGATGGTCATGCGTTGCTGCCAGATTTCTCCCCATCCAGGTCGACTTTGGGCCAACCCCGATTCAGTATTTATAAGTAAAAAGCCGAAGACGAGAAAAACGGCCCACCAAAACGCCGCTGATCGTGTAATATTCATGACTGCACCATGCAACAATTTGAGAAACTACTGATTTGTGCCGTAAGCTGGTTATTGTACTGCGCATGTGGCGGTTTTCCTAGCTTAAAGGGAAGCGAACCGACTCAATCTAACTCCGGTATCACGTTAAGTCGCAGTACAGGGAATCATCTTTTTGTTTCTGTTCGCGTCAACAATCGGCTGGCTTGGTTTGCGGTAGACACTGGCGCCGCCCTCAGCATTGTGGATTCCAATAAAGCAAAGCTGCTCGGGGTATCAAAAGGGCCCGGGGTGATTCAGGTACCAAAGCAGATCGAGGTAAACAACCGGGTCGTTCCGGTGGCGGTGGTGGACAGCCTTTATGTCGGAGGCGATAACCTGGGTTCTGGGCCGGTGGCACTGATCGATCTCCGCGATTTCCGAGCCAAGCTCCGGGAGTCAGGGCACCGCGTGACCATGGATGGAATCATCGGATTGGACATTCTGCAGCGATACAACGCCGTTATCGATTGTCGGAATCAGCGGATTTATCTGGCAGTTCCGGGACAGGACGTGCAAGCAATCATCAAGACCGCAAAGCGGGGCCGCTATAACGCCGTGCCGATGCGGATCACGCATTCGGGCGCGCTTGAAGTAGAGGGTAGGATCGGGCGCAACCGATACAGCTTTGTCGTCGACACGGGAGGATTTGCCACCTTGGTGCCCTCGCAGGTAGCAAGGCAAAACGGGATTCCGGTCATCGGAACAACGGTGAACGCAAAGGGGATCCACTCCAAAGAACGGCCGGTCGGCGTCACGATTGCGCCCGAGTTTGATTTGGGCAAGTACCCGCTGGGCCCGGCGCTGATCGGAGTAACTGGTTTGCCGGAAGGGCCCGAAGACCTCCGCTACCAGTTCGGCGGCTTGATCGGCGCTGATTTCTTCTTCGAGCGTGGTGGGATCATCGACATCGGCAGCAAGACCCTTTACTTCAAGTAGGGCACTGCAGTTTTTTTTATCTGGCGCGCAAGAATCCAGAGGAACGCAAAACTTTGGCAGCCCTGACCGCAAAGGCGCACTGGGTAGATCGGGATACGATCGGTTGGACTGGAGCCGAGCCGAGCAGTACCTACAGGCTCTATCATTCTCTGACCGGCGGGCTTGCGGCACAGATAGCAGACGGCAAGCTGCTCGGTGCTTTCGTGCCGCTGGTGGTCGACCGGAACGGATTAGGGCAGCCGATCCTGGACAAGTTCCCATTTTTGAAAGGCGCAACTTCTCTCAAGATTTCCGAGAGAGATTCGGGTCAGATTCAGGAATTATTGCAAGGCGAGTTGATCGTCGCGCAGATGAACGGCGCGAAGACCTTGGTCTTTACGTCGCTTCAGATCGGCGGAGTTTTGGATGATCTGTTCTACTTTGACGGAGAACTTGGCGCACAGCCGTCCGAAGGCGGAGTTCGATTTCGTTTGTGGGCCCCGACCGCCCGACGGGTCCGGCTATGCATTGATGACCGCCCTGAAGGTGTGGAAAGGGAGATCTACTCGTTGGCCAAGGCTGAAGCTGGCGTCTGGGAGGTCACGGCAGGGGACACCAGTTGGCTGAACACCAAATATTATCTCTATGAAGTAGAGGTGTATTCGCGGCTGGAAGGCCGGGTCGTGACGAACCTCATCACTGATCCTTATTCATTGGGACTCGCGCCCAATTCTCTGCAAAGCTTGATCGTCGACCTGAATTCTGCGCCGAGCAAGCCGGACTCCTGGGGCTTAATTTCGAAGCCGGATCTGGCGAGTCCCACCGACATCGTTCTTTATGAGCTCCACATCCGTGATTTCTCGATCTTCGACGAAACCGTTCCGGAGAAGGACCGCGGAAAGTACGCCGCGTTTGCTCATTTATTCTCAAACGGGATGTTGCACCTTTGGAGTCTCGCGCAAGCAGGGCTGACTCACGTGCACCTGCTTCCGGCCTTCGATTTCACTTCAGTTCCCGAACTGACCGAGGAACAGAAGGTCCCGCAGATCGATCTGGCGATATCCGCTCCGGACTCGCCGGAGCCGCAAAGAGCCATTGCTGCAGTTAAAGACCAGGACGCTTACAACTGGGGCTATGATCCCTGGCACTACGCAACCCCGGAGGG
>JAFAKL010000476.1 GCA_019235445.1 Verrucomicrobiota bacterium
CAACCGACAGCGGGCGAGCTCCAGGCCACCTTGACCTTGATTGAGTCGGATTATCCACGGGCTCTTCCCGCATTTAAAGGCAAGGCATCTCTTCTGGCCAACCAGCTTGCGGGAGCATCGGTTAACTCCATTGAAGAACTTCTCAAACTCAAAGAATACGCCGGTGAGGCAATTCAACCGGCCGATCTGGTGCAATTGAAAAAGTCTCTCGTCGAAAAAGACTGCGATCATCTGATCGAATTTATCGACCCAAAGCGCACGCTGGACGATTTCCATGGCCAGGACACACTGAAGACCTGGCTTCGCCAGGATGTTGCCCTCTGGAGACAGTCTGAGCTGCAGGCCTTGCCAATGGGCTATCTCGTCTGCGGCCCTGTGGGAACGGGGAAGACCTTTCTCGTCGAGTGCCTCGCCGGTGAGGCCGGCATTCCCGTGGTGAAAGTGAAAAACTTCCGCGACAAATGGGTCGGCACCACCGAAGGAAATCTGGAAAAGATCTTTCGTCTCCTCCGCGCTCTAGGACGGTGCTTTGTCTTCATCGATGAAGCCGACCAGGCGCTAGGGAAACGGGATTCCGGTGCGAATGATGCGGGCCTGTCCGGCCGGGTCTATTCAATGATTGCCAAGGAGATGAGCGAGGGTAGCAATCGAGGCAAGATCATTTGGGTTCTCGCTTCCAGCCGTCCCGACCTCATTGAAATAGATCTGAAAAGGCCGGGGCGCGTGGATGTCAAGATTCCCATCTTTCCCACCTCGACCCCGGAGGAGGGGTTTGCTTTGCTGCGCGTGCTTTGCCAGCGGCGCAACGCGCCGATTGACGAAAACGATTTTGCATCGATGAAGAATCTGGTCCCCGACTGGCTCACGCCGGGTGCGGCGGAGACGCTGGCGGTGAAAACGCTGCGCAGCGTCTTGACGGAAAAGCGCACTCCGCAGCAAGCCCTTGTCCGCAACCTCACCGATTATCAACCGCCAGTGTCGCGTGCCGTCATGGAAGCGCAAATTTGCTTGGCCGTGAACGAAGCTTCCGACTGGGATTTCGTTCCCCAGGCCTTTCGCTCTTTTCGGAGAAGTTGAAGAGGAGAGCGGAGAAAAATTTGCGCCTAATGGGTTGCTCAAAGACGTATCCTCTCGGAGTAATGCTTATGAGACAAACTTATTGGCTTCTTACGGCGGTATCGCTCACCATACTTCCGACCCTCCAGGCCGAGAAGATCGATCAGAGAAATTTCGCGATCGACACTTGTTTTCCGACCCCGAATGAGATTCAGCTGGCCGAGGGACGAGCCAGATGCTACTGGGCCAAACACGCCCTGGCATTCGGAGCGGACCCGAGGTTTTTAGCCGTGGATACCTCGACATTGTTTGCCGGTGAAATTCAGGACCTGTATCCTAAATTGATTTATTCGGAGACGACGGGTAGTTTTCTTAACCGCGGGGATCACAAGGGGAGCTATAGCGAGTTAGACCTTCACGGGATTATGATCTACGATACGAAAACCGGTCATTTCGTTAGTAATCAAGGCTACGTTTCCGTGGATACTCCACCGCGCGGAAGTGTGGCAAGATTCGGACCCTACCTCGCGCGATATATTGGATGGGGGTAGCGTCGGTTGAACGCATCCTTTTGAACGGCTGATTCAGCCCTTACTCGATCGTCGTCGTCCTCGTTCTCGTCCTCGACTGACCGCCGCATCCAACCGGAATTAGATCGTCTCAACCCTTCGCCGAGCGTCGCATAACGGGTTAGGCCGGCCCGCCTGCCGATTAATTTGTCGTTTTCGTCCTCCCCGCATTCGTCTGGCGGCAAGCCGCCTTCAGGTTGCGCGAGTGACATCGAGCCGCGACTGGCGTGAGAGCGGATCCGATATCCTTCCCCGCCTGAATCTGGCAATCCAGTTCTTCCCCTTTTGGCAAACATACTGTCCTGTGTCCGCTCCGGGTCCCCGCATCGGCGGCTATTTGCGGCTCAAGTTCTTGCCAAATCTTCCGTACAGTGACGTATTTCCACGCACTCGCACTTTGCGGCCTATGAAGTTTGTTTTTCTCCTTTGGATTGCCATGTGTGGCATTTTTGACGCTGCGGTCTGGGCGACCGGTGTATGGTGCATCCTTTACTACTTTACTAATGTTCCTTGGCCAGAATGCTTCTGGGTGTTTATACCCATCCACTGTATCTGGAATTTATCTTTCGTAAGATATGTTAGCACCCACAGCAGGCAAGATTGCCTCTTTTATATGCGTCTCGAATTGATCTTTGTCGGGTGCGCTCTCTTCCACGCACTGATCACCTCGACTCTTCCTACTGCAGTAGCAATCATACTTTTAAGCCTGTTAGAAGTTTGGACCGATCTGGAGACCCATTGGCTACACACCTGGCTTTTTGTTGCTTGCGCAGTTTACATTTTCGCCAGATGGAGCGGGAAGCGAAGGATGGCAATCCTTACCCTATGATTTCCTGGCGTATTGGTGCCAATCCGCAAACCGCGCCAAAAGTAGCGTCGGCTTCCAGGCGGTGTCGTAAGTTCACGGCGTGACTCCCTGTAAAACGTTGAATAAATGGATCGAAACAACTGCTCCTCTGACCTAAAGTGTCACTTATTCACTGCGATCAGAAAGAGATGAAAACGCCTCAGTTGCCGCCAATCGACTACACGCCAAGAGCTTATGCCGGACCCTCTGCCGACGAAGTCCTGGCGCTGCGTAAACAATTTGTGAACCCGGCGGTTTTTACCTATTACGCGAAACCGATCATGATCGTCGAGGGCCGCGGCCAGTACGTCTTTGATGAGAAGGGCAGGCGCTATCTCGACGGCTTT
>JAFAKL010000180.1 GCA_019235445.1 Verrucomicrobiota bacterium
CTCGGAACGTTGGACTTAACGTCAAAACAGCGGAAATCTGACCAGCCTGACCTCCAGGTGAGAAACCTGGATCATCCGCTGCATTGGTCCAGATAAGCCCGTTTCAGGTTAAACAAACGAGCAAATAGGCCCTTTCTGTCTGCCAAATGATCGGAATCACGTAGTTGCGACACTCCTTCGGAAATCGAAATCGGACCTCGCCAACGGTGGAAACGACCGGAACCGAGATCAGAAATTCTCTGCCGAACTCCTCGCGGGCGTTTCCGCTCAAGGTGTTTGCAATTTCGCCTACAAGGTCGCAGATCAATTCACCGTTAATGGGAGCTTCGTTGAGGAAACGCAAAATATTTTCCAACATCACACCATTGGCAGTAAAGCAGACCACGCCGCGGGTTTTTCCGGAGATACCAATTATTCCGGTGTACTCGAGAAAAGGTTTTTCGTCATCCTTGATGAAAGGGGGCTCGATCACGACCTTAAGATCCTTCCTGAGGGATTCGAAATACCGCCGGATGCCGGTGATAAAGACCTGGATGTCTTGGTCGTTCATGCCGCTTCAGTCCTCGATGAGCAAGTCGAACGCCTCTTTGAGTTCCGATGGGTTGATCGGCTTACAAAGAAAGCCGCTGGCTCCCCTCTTGATCGCGTCGATCGCCGTGGCCTTATCCCGCAAGGCTGAAATGATCAGCACGCGTGCCTCAGGGTTGATCTCAATGATCTTATCGAGACAGGTCAGACCGTCCATCCCCGGCATGGTGATATCCAACGTGACCACGTCATGCAATTTGGCCCCGTACAACCGCACCGCATCTTCTCCCGTGGCGGCTTGGTCTACCTCTGTGATCTCTCCAGATTCCAGATCTCGCTCGATTGCTCTTCGGACTACGCTGGAGTCATCTACAATAAGAAGTTTCATGCCACTGGAATTTCTAAGCGGAACTCACAAAATTGCCCTTGTTTGGAGGAAACATTCAGCGCGCCCCCCATTTTTGCGATCAAATCCCTCACGGCATCCAACCCCACACCGCGACCTCCGTCCGTCGTCGGCCGGTCCATGGTAGTAAAGCCGGTTTCAAACAAGAGGTTATTTAACTGCTGTTGTGTCCAAGCTTCGATGCTATTCACGCTAGCATACCCCAGCTGCACCGCGCGACGACGCAATAATTGATAGTTAATCCCACGCCCGTCGTCACGCACGGCCAAAATTATTTTTCTCTCGCTCTCGTTCAGCCGATAAGCGTAGATCTGTACTTCACCGACGGGATGTTTTCGTTCCGTTAGCCGCTCAGATGGACTCTCAATTCCGTGCAGGACCGCGTTCCTAACCAACTGCGTTATCATCATCTGAATCGGTTCACGCAACGGATTGGGCAAGCGAGCGAGACCATCCTTCATCTGCACGTCCACTCGCACTCGTTTCCCATTTCGCTGGGCGATATCTTCAGCGAGTTCAACCAGCGGGGCAAAATCGGTCAGGCTTCCTTCTCTGGCACCTTTTCCGAAGACCTTCTGCATCGATAAGAGCCGGGTAATCAAATCATGGGTCATCCCGATCTGGTCCAGTAACGAGGCCAGCCCGGTGGTGATCGGTAAGAATTGTTCCCCGCTCAGCGGTGCACCGCCTCGCACCGTGGCAATTTTTTCCTCCAACCGGTTGGCCAGATCTTCAAAATAGGAAAGCCGAAGCATCGCCGCATTCCCTTTGATCAGATGAATCGAGCGGGAGATTTTTTGCAGCAATCGCAAGTATCGCTCGGAGCGCTCCGTACCCGATTCTCCCGCGTGACTGCCGAATTGCTCCGCCTCCAAAAGGTCGAGCATCGCACTTATCTCAGATCTGGCATGATTCAGGAACTCCGCAAGAATTGGTGGATCCAAATGCATTATCCCGAACAACATTTCTATCTGAGATTGAGCCGCCTTCTCGTTCTCCGTGATTTGCCTGGTTAGCGCGATCCGAGAGGTCGAATCCAGAACCGTCACCATGATCTGCGTTGTCTTGCCCCCTTCGACAACCCGGTTGAATCTGAATTCCAGAAACCTGCTGGGCTGCGCCCCTTTCAGTCGGATCTCCTTGTATTCGATTTCCCCTAAAGGATTTGTCTGCTGAATCAGCTTCTCTTTGATGCGAGTATTCAGGAGCAGCTCCAGATAGTGTTGCGTCGCTACCAGTACTTCATCGGCAACAATCGGCTGAAGCCCGGATTGCGGAGCCGGTCGCAGGAGATCGAGAAAGGAGATCCCATCGATTTTACGTTGAAAGATTGCTTCGGTGATTTTGGAGTAACCAGGCTGAATGATAAAATCGGGGCCCATCAGGAACAGGCCTTCATTAACCGTCTCGAGGATTTTATGGACGTGCCGGTTCCGCTCTTCGACTTGGTCGATCATGTAATTGAACCGTTCCGCCAGAAATCCTATTTCATCTTTGCTGGAAATCGGCGCCCGGGCCGAAAGATCGCCGGACCCGATTTTCTCCGCTGTATTGACCAGTTGCACAATTGGCCTGGAGAGCAGGTGCCCAAACGTCAGGGCGGCCAGGATAGCGACGATTAAAATGACAAAACCGCCAAACGCGATTAGCCGGGTAAGATGAACCGCGGGTGCGAACGCCTCATCAGTGCTGATGGTGATTACTAGGCCCCAGTCCAGGCCTGGGGTTCCAAGTTGCTCATAGACTCCAAGCGATTCGCGGCCGATATCGTCAAAGAAAGTTACTTCGCCGTCATTGGATAGCACCTTGTCCGAATAGATGTTCTCGACCGCTTTGTTATGCAATGGGCCGCCGAGAACAGTTGTCAGCGGTCCGGGGGAACCATCCGGCTCGAAAGAGATCGACTTCATCTTAGCCGGCATTTCTCTGACGAAACGGGACTCTGTTCTCAGCCTCATGTCCGGTCCCACGATGTATGCTTCTCCGGTTTCCCCTAGTCCTACCGCAGCCCAGCGGCCTTGAAATGTCACCAGGTCGGTGAACGTGCTGCTGGCAATCTTGTGCACGACAACACCCAACCGGCCGCCTAATCGGTTATTAATTGGACAACTCAAGAACAGCATCGGTGATCCGTACTCACCCGGATAACGCTTCAAATCTGTGATCACGACTTCATCTCCAGAGGTATGGTCCCCAGAAGGAGTGACCCCGTACCATGCGCCCATAAATACCTCCTTTAACTTGGAACGCTCCCGCCAGCCTTTGAAGACGTTCGTTCCGAAATCCCAGCTCTTTTCGTAGGTATAAACAACGTTCCCGAGGTCATCGATTAACATCAGATCGAAGTAGCTGTTGCGCCGGATTACGGTCTCGAACAATCCATGATAGCGGTCCATCGCCCGGGCAAACATCGTCTTAGAGAAGGCGTTCCGGAAATCCGGCGCAAGATTTTCGTTTTTTGAAATATCCAACACCGAATTCTTCTGAAACTTAAATCCTGGACTGGCCGGATTTTTCAGAATGTAAACATATTGCAAAATCGCAGCAGCCGGGCTGAGGTCACTGAATTCATCAAAGTCTCCCACGGGTTCACCGAATTTACGCAAGTCCTGCATCGGCCCGTGTTCGTAGACCTCGCGAAGACTTTGTCGAACCTCGCTGAGGAAGCTGGAATCCACTTTGAAGCCCGCTGCGTCGAGATCCTCCAATAAGTGCTCGTACCCCGACGATAATTCTGTGACAGCGTAGCGAACGGTTTGCAATTCAGCTTGAGCAGTCACATCTCGGCGCTGCTCTGCAAATAAGGCGTTGATCGCTTGGGAGAGAGAGGTTCTTAGTGATTGGAAGCCGTCCAATCTCGCTTTTCGAAGTGCGATTGCTGATAAGAAAAACGCAGTGATCGCTAGCGCCGCCAGGATGAGAAACCCAATCCCAGTCGTAAAAAGCAGCAGTTTGGATCGAATGGTTAATCCGCGCGAAGCCAATAAATCGTCGCTCTCCTTCGTTGGAGCCTCCGTATTCATTGCCTTTCTCCGAGCGCTCATTGGGCGAAGTCTGCCGAATCTATTTTTTCGATCGGTATGGCCCGACCGTGGTCCACTTTGGTAAGAAAGACCTGATGCGTTCCCTGTCGCGTTTCTGGAGAAAAATGAATCCCAAAGGTCCCAAAGTCGACCGAAAGATGCTCCAGCGCAGCAATCAAAGAATCCTCAGTCAAATCCCGGCCGGCCCTGCGCAACGCGTCGACAAGGACAACGCTGTTCAGATAGCCTTCCAAACCCATATAACTATAATCTGTTGACCCAATAGAGCGCACGTCCGCCCGGTAATCTCGGACCAGGGGCAACGTATCGTCATACGGAGAGGGCACCACCTGGGAAATAATCACTCCGTTCCCATCCTCTGCCAGATACTTGATCAGCGGTTCGGTCCCCACGACTGAAACGTTGCAGAAGGCCGTGTTCTTCATCCCTAATTGCTTCGCTCCCCGAATTAAATTTGCGCATGGCTTGTACGTACCAAACAAGATCACCGCATCTGGTTTCGCTTTTGCGATACGATAAAGCGCCTCGGGGGCATTGACAGAATTGCGAACATAGGTCCCCTCACTTACTAACGTCAAACCGCGGCGTCGAAGCGCTTCCACAACCGCAACCCTGCCGGCGTCGCCGAAGCTGTCGTCCTGGCGAAAGAGCGCAAATTTCTTGCAGCCAACGTCCGCCACAAGGTGAGTTACCAGCGTCTCCGCCTCCTCTCCGTAGCTGGCGCGCGTGTTGAAAATCAAGCGCTGCATCGGTTGTCGAAAGATTGAGGCGCCTGAAATCGGACCGACTAGCACGATGTCAGCTTCGTTCACCATCGGAAGGATCGCTCGGCAGGTGGGTGTTCCAAGAAAGTCCAGCAGGGCAAAAACCTTATCTTCATCGATCAAGTGCTCCGTATTGCTTACCGTCTCTACCGGTTCGTAATGGTCGTCATAATCCACCAGGGTCAGCCGTCGCCCGGCAACGCCGCCTGTCTTATTAACTTTGGCAAAGCAGGCCTCGCATCCCAGCCGAATTTCAGTCCCCAACCAGGCGGAGCGTCCTGTTTGTGCGTTCGACATCCCGATCTTAATTTCATTGGCTGAAAGCGGATGATCACGAGACAAAAACTGCGAGGCGGCTTGCTCGTCTGAGAGGAGCAGAATGACTAGAGCTCCGGTCAGCAGGAGAGCCGCAGATCTAAAAATTTTGCCTGATCCATCCACATTTCGATTCCGCCGGACCGGCCAGAAGGCGGCGATTCTGGAAAGTGCTCCCCGATTCAAAATCAAAGAGGGATCATAGTTGATCGCAAGGCGATTGCAATGGCTCTTCATTGATCGAACAGCAGAGAGTGAGGTGATAATCCGGGACCGGCTTTCGTTGAAAAACTGCTTGGCTGAACCAGAACATGCGCTAATTTCATCTTCCCCCTGCGCATGGTGGTCGTAGCTCAACGGTAGAGCCCCGGATTGTGGTTCCGGACGTTGCGGGTTCAAATCCCGTCGGCCACCCCAACTACTTTTCAGAAAAAAACCTCGGTTTGCCACAGAAGGAAGGCTTGCCACCGGGAACCTCGTCGTCCCCTCGTTCTCGTCGTCGTTCTCGTTCTGGAACGTCGCTCTGGGTTCCAACGGCCAGAGTTCCATGGACGAGCGGGGGCTCAGGAACCCGTCTTCGTCACAGGAATCTCGATTAACTGCGGTTTCCCGGACGCCAGGGCCGCTTCGATCATTCCGCTGATCTGACCCTTTGACGTCACCTTTTTGGTAGCCACGCCCATCGATCTCGCGAGAAATTGGAAGTCCACCTCGGGATGACAGATATCCATGGCCAGGAACCCATCTTTTTGCGCATTGTACTGGGGCTGATTTAACATGAACTCTTTCAAGATTCCATACTCGCCGTTGTTCAGGATAACGTAAACCACCGGCGTCTCCTCATGAACGGCGCTCCAGAGAGACTGCGGTGAATATAGCGCTGACCCATCCCCGACAAGACAAAGGACCGGTGCTTTGCCGTGCGCCAATGAGACACCGACAGACGCAGGCATGCCCCACCCCAAAGCTCCGCCACGATTGTGGAAATATTGCTTCGCGGCCGTCGTCCGGTGCATCGGTTGGGTGAACTGGTTCGCACAGGGCGCCTCATCCACGAGCAAAGTTCCGTCCGCCAACGCCCGCACGATCTCCCGCACCGCCACGATCGGTCGGATCTGCGGATCTCGGTCAGCTATTTCCGCCTCCTGCCTGAGCGCATTCTCCTGAGCCTCCTTGTTTTCTCGCGCGATATTGACGTTCATTTCAACGGTATGCGGAGAGACCTTCCGCTCAAGTTCCTCTGCCAGAACTTCGAGACTGGCCTTAACATTTCCCACAATGCCCAACCGCGGAGTGTCGTTATGGCAGAGATCGTTACCGTCTTCCGAAATGTGATAGAAGGTAGTGTTTTCCGGGATCGGATCCCTGGCCGTGTAAACAATCGCGAGCAGGGTCTTGCCGCCTAACCCGAGCATGCAATCGTATCGCCCGAGAATCTCCGAAATTCCTTTCGCGGTTGTTGGCAAAGAGCCGCGCCAAAACGGGTTCACCGACGCAAAGTTATTGACGGACGGCCATGAGGACCCGTAAACCGGGGCGCCTAACAACTCCGCCACTCTCGCAATGGAGTCGTCCACGCCGGTCTCGGCGATATCATTTCCAGCCACAATCACGGTCCGCCCTGGCCTGAACTCCAGCAGTTCTGCAGCCAAATCTGGAATGCCTGAGCCGATGCTTGCCCGCTCAACGCGGGTTGCTGGAAGCACCGGACGTGAACCTGATTCGTCGAGGATGTTCATCGGAAGAGAAAGGAAAACCGGGCCCCGCGGCGGTGACTTCGAATTGGCGAAGGCGCGGCGAAGGATCAGCGGCAGGTCGTCCAGCGAATTAGGCTCGAAACTCCACTTGGCGATGGGGGCGGCCATTCCTACCAGATCGGCGGCCAGCAATGGATCCGCCAGAAAGTGACGAAGGTCCTGCTGTCCCGCGGTGACAACCATCGGCACCCGGGCGATCTTCGCATTCATGATCGCTCCCATGCCGTGGCCCAAACCGCCGGCCGTATGAAGATTGACGAAGGCAGTCTTGCCGGATGCCTGCGCGTAGCCATCCGCCATGGCTACCGCAGTAGCTTCCTGCAGTCCCCAGACGTATCGGATGTCAGACACGGACACCAAGGCGTCGATCAAAGGCAACTCCGTTGTGCCCGGGTTGCCAAAAATGTATTGCGTCCCCTCCGAACGCAACACGTCCAGAACTATGTCCGCTCCCCGGATGCGCGATTTGGGTGCTTCAGGACTGCCGATCCTTTCGATGTTTGCCAGCATGGAGCAAAATCTCATTCGGCTTTGGAAACGCCAATGATCTTCGATCCTTCGACTCACGATCCTCGCAATTTCGCTTTTGTCCTTCTAGCGTATGCGAATCAATTATGATGAGTGATGACCCGCAAAACGATCTGAAACCTGAGATGCGGCAGTTGGGGGGCGCGATGAGCTTCTTCTTGAAACGCGCGATGACGAGCTACTCTGTCGAGACCTGCGCACGAGCCTTCATTCTCACCCTGGCCAAATTTGTTCCGAGCATCCATCTGATCGGTTACCTTTGGCAGCCCGCCCGTCCTGCCAATCAGCGAATCCGATTCCGTTTCAAGGATGGCCAGGTCGAGCAAGAGCCGGAACCAGGTCCCCCGACGGAGGTCGTTCAGCGCGAAGCCTCGACTGAGTCCGAGGATGGCCTGACCTTAGTTCTGCATCCCTCGCTGAAATCCCTTCAGAACGATCCAGCGGAGCGCAAAGCTCTGGAGGCCCGTGGCTGCCGCGCTGCGGTGGAGATCCAGTTCGCCTATTACAGCAAGCCGATTTTACGGGTCGTTCTGGGATTATCCAACGCCAAATCGCTACCCAACCTCGAGGCTCAGGATTTCCTGCTGGTGTTTTGCAGGTGTTGCCTCGTCTCGTTGAACGGCGCCTATCTGGCCGAAGTCGATGAGCGAGAAGGACGACGCGAGAAGCCCGAACTGAAGGAGCGCTTTCACCTCACCCTGCAATGGTTTCATTCGCTGGTCCGCCACTTGAATATCGGCATCGCCGAAATCCAGAACGGTCAACCCACCGAAGCAGAGGACGCTCTCCAGCGAGCGTTGATCGTGGCCGGTATTTGCCTGGCGGAAATGCTCGCGCTGATGGGCAAAACCCAACCTGAAACAACCCGGGGACCAGCCTCTAATTCGAAATCGCCAATTCCATAGAGGATTAGAATTGGAATCTCGCGCGGAGGGCACCGCGGACCCCGGAGGTTAACACCCATTGGATGGTGCTGGACAAGCTGCTCGTATTGGATTTTAACAATTCGCATGCGCAAAGTTGTCCGATCCGACCAGGGACCTCTCGAAATCAAGCCGCAGGATAAATCTGTCTGGATCTGCATGTGCGGTCTGTCCAAAAATCAACCGTTTTGCGATGGATCGCACAAAATGACCAGGGACGAAGTGACTGGCAAAACCTACCTGTACGACGAGGAAGGCCACCGGCAGGAGCTTGATTAAACTCCTGCTCACGGGCGCTGGGACGCGAATCCACTGTCTCATCGCAATCTCGATCCACCGACTTTACCGCGCGAAAACACTACGAGCGCCGCGCTTCTAAAATTTCGGCTTGGCACACATGTCAGAGTTGGGTCCTTCGACACAGATTTCAGCGGACGACGGCAGGCGAAGTGCGGCCTATCGCACGTCACCGGACAGGAATCTCTCAAGCATGCCTCCCGGCGTGCCTTACATCATCGGGAACGAAGCGGCAGAAAGATTCAGCTTTTATGGGATGCGCTCCATTCTGATTGTATTCATGACGACCTATCTCATGAGCGCCAATGGCAAGCTTGCGGTCATGTCGGATACCGAGGCGACGGCCTGGTTTCACGAATTTGTTTTCGGGGTTTATTTTCTCCCGATCCTCGGAGCGATCATTTCCGACGGGTTGCTGGGCAAATACCGCACCATTATATCCTTATCGGTCGTTTACTGCTTTGGCCACCTGGCGTTGGCGATCAACGATACGCGGCTGGGACTCTTCCTTGGCCTGCTCCTCATCGCCATCGGGTCCGGCGGAATCAAGCCGTGCGTGTCTGCACATGTCGGTGATCAATTCGGCGCCGGCAACCAACACCTGCTTGCCCGTGCGTTCGGGTGGTTTTATCTCTCGATCAATTTGGGATCTTCGATTTCCAATTATCTTTGCCCTGTTCTGCTGAATGACCACCGCTTCGGTCCCCATTATGCCTTTGGGTTGCCTGGTCTGCTTATGCTGGTGGCGACGATTATCTTCTGGATGGGCAGAAAAAAATTCGTTCACATTCCGAGAGGCGGCCTCGGTTTCCTGCGCGAATTCTTCAGCCGCGAAGGATTAACCGCCGTTGGGCGTTTGTTCATGGTCTACCTGTTCGTGGCAGTTTTCTGGTCGCTTTGGGACCAGAGTTCCGGCGGGGAATGGACACTGCAAGCGCGGAACCTGAACCTCCATTTTCTAGGAATGAAGCTTTTGCCGGAACAGGTGCAAGTAGCCAACCCGCTCCTGATTCTGATCCTGGTCCCGATTTTCAATTACTTTATTTATCCGGCGATCCATCGTGTGTTCCCTCTCACGCCCTTGCGAAAGATCGGGATCGGTTTGTTCCTTATCGCGGCGTCGTTCCTGATTATATGGTGGATCCAAGTCCGCATCGATGGAGGAGCGAGACCGAGTGTGGGCTGGCAGCTCCTGGCCTACGTTGTTTTGACCTCGAGCGAGGTGATGGTTTCGATTACCGGCTTAGAATTTTCGTACACTCAAGCCCCCAAGAGGATGAAAAGCATGGTAATGGCGACTTGGCTTTTCACGGTTGCCTTGGGCAACCAATTTACGGCTATCCTGAACTTCCTCATGCCAGCTCTCAGCAAGCTAGGAATTGACCTCAAACACGCGGCCTACTTTCGATTTTTCACGCTCCTGATGTTCTTTACAGCGGTTCTTTTCGTTTTCGTTGCGCGATTCTATCGAGGCAAGACTTATATCCAGGGAGAAGCGCCTATCGAAGGGGCAGCGCTTTAGTATTTAACCCTGGGAACCGGGGAAAAGAAAACAGCGCCCAAGGGGCGCAATGGATAGCCCGGACCTGAAGCGAAACATGAAAACTGACCGTTTAGCCGACAAAATTGCCGTCGTGACAGGGGCTAGTCAGGGAATTGGCGAAGCCATCGCGAAAGACCTGGCGCAAAACGGGGCAAAGGTAATCCTTGCGGCACGGGACGCCCAGAAGCTAGGGGAAGCTGTCGCAACAATTCGGGAAACCGGCGGTGAAGGTTTGGCCTATCCTGCGGATCTCCGGGAACTCGACGCACCCCAGCGCCTGGTGGAGGCGGCTGTCGGGCAATTCGGCGGAATTGATATCGTGGTTAACAACGCAGGCGCCACAAGGCGCGGCGCATTCTTAACTCTCAACGAAGAAGCTTGGCAGGATAGCTTTGCGCTCAAGTTTTTTGGCAGCGTTCGTCTGGTTCGGGCCGCTTGGCTGCATCTGAAGACCCGGTCCGGATCAATCGTCAACATCGCCGGTGTGGGCGGGCGAACCCCAGGGGCAGAATTCGCCATTGGCGGTTCGGTAAACGCGGCTTTGTTGTCCTTTACGAAGGCGATCGCGGAGCTCGGCGTAGAAGAGGGAATTCAGGTGAATGCCATTAACCCGGGCTTCATCCGGACTGACCGTTTAAAGAGACGGCTCGAGGCCTCGGCTGCATCCTTAGGGGTCACCGTGATCGAGGCCGAACGCGTGATGGTCAGAGATGCGCAAGTTTCCAGGCTGGGAGAGCCCGAGGATATCGCGCACCTGGTCACCTTTGTCGTTTCCCCAGAGGGTCGATTTCTGCATGGTTCGCTGATTGACATGGATGGAGGCCAGACGAAAACAATCTGAAATCCAGCCTTATTCATTCGGCTTTGCGTCGCTCGGTGTGCTGTGTGCCGCATTGAGATCCCCGCAAAGGATAAAAACGCCGGCCAGCGAGAGCACAAAAAAACTAAGGCAAAATCCCAGCCAGATGTTCCGCCAGAAAATTGCTAAATCGAGCATCGTCGTAAACATGGCGGTAATGAAGAATAGGAATCCCGCGAGGGCGGAGCCTACCATCTTTACCATTACAGTACGATCTTCCATATTCGAGAGATTCTGAAGCTGGAGATTGGCCTTCCCTGAACGAACGATCTCAGCCAAAAACAATAACTGCTTTGGACGTCGCGTTAAATAAAAAACAGCTTTTCCGATTCCGAAAGTTGAAAAACTTTTGGAACAGCAGGACGCCGGAACAACGGAACGCGCCAAGGAAGCGCGCCAGAGGGTGAAAAAGTAGCAACTTATTTATGAAACGGATAGGTATCCTGACAGCAGGGGGCGATACGCCGACGATGAATGCCACGATCCAAGGGGCGGTGGTTCGGGCAAACCAGTTGAAGATCGAAATTCTTGGGCTGATCAAAGGATTCAACGGCCTTTTCAACCCGCGCGTGCCACACGTGCTTCTAAATCCCCTTTATCAGGAGATTCCGGAAATGGACCCGACCAAAGGCGGCACCATCATCGGGTCCTCACGAGATTACGTCGACCCGAATAAGACGGCGGAGCTTGACAACGTGGCGCACCGCTTGGAGCGGCTCCGGATTGAAGGCCTGATCTGCGTGGGAGGAGACGGCACGCTGAACGGTCTTCAACCACTGGCTGAACGCTTGCCTACGGTGCTGGCTCCCAAGACTATCGATAACGACCTCGGTCTTAACTACCCGGAAGAGCCAAATGAGTGGATTCGCGTCCTCGAACCACAGTCGAAGAATGGATACCATTATGAGCATCGAACATCGCAGGACATCTTTGACCTCGATTATATCGTGAACTATGTCACGCCGGGCTACGCGACCGCCGTGTACGTTTCTGCCAGCGGCGTGGAACGGATTCGGACGACGGCGGAAAGCCATCGGCGAATCGCCATCATCGAGGTGATGGGCCGGCATTCTGGGTATATCGCGCTCGGCTCGGCTTACGGACGTCCGGACATCATTCTGGTGCCTGAACATCCGCTCAATTTTGAGCACCTGGTTGAACGCGTGAAACAACTTTACGATTTGCAGAAGAATGTCGTTATTGTTTGCGGCGAAGGCATTGTGGACGAGCAAGGGAATGAACTCGGGGCGGAAACCAGGACGACCGACCCGGCAGGCAACATCGCATTAAGCGGCGCTGCCGAAGCACTACGCCACAAGATGATTCAAAAGATCGGTGACCGTTACTTTCAACTTTATCGGCGGGGAGAATCGGCTCGTGAAGCCATCTTCACCAGAAAGGTCGGACACACTCAGCGGGGAGGACGGCCAATCGTGTTCGATCGTTTCTATGCCGCGCAACTCGGCGCGAAAGCAGTCGAACTCCTGCTTGAAGGTCGCAACAACGCCGCCTCAATCCTGCAATACACCACCTCCAAAGGGTTTCAGGTGAGCGGTTACGACGCCAACAGGTTCCGCGACCGCTGGGGGCATATCCACGCCAGACGCATGTATCCGCAGTTTTATGATCCTGTCCAGATGAAACCGTCGCGTCTGGGAATAAACTACCTTCTCCCCATCTTTACCGACGCCATCGGCGACGACGATATGGAACACATTCGTCGAACCCTTTTTGCGCCGGGAAACCTGGCGCAGCCGTATCATTCGATCAACACCGATATCAACAAGCGGATCCGCTACCTGGAAGAGGACAAGCTGTGAGGCAGAATTCAGAAGTCAGGATTCAGAATCCAGGAGCTAGCCCGTTATGCGCGGAGACCGGCGGGATATCAAGGGCGGTCTGTCGTTAGCGCGCACGTATCAGCTGATGCCGCCGCATTGCAGGCAAACCGTTCCCGCTTTGCACCGTTTTCAGAGGTAAGGCGGGACCCCTTACTTACCACTGCGCAGCGATCGCCGCATACGCATGAAAGTTGTGTCGACCGAAATTCTTTTAAGCGCGCGCTGAAAGCGCCGAAACAGTGCAAGACCTGGGGTGCAGGCTGGCTGCACCCCGGGAAAGGCAACAAAGAACGGCCGCGCTCAAAGCGCCGTATCAATTGCACGAATCGTCTAACTTTGTGATGCTCTGGAGACGCGCCTGGCCGCAGTGGTTAGCATAAAGATAAGGCCAAGACCAAGCGCTAGCATCATCCACGTACTGACTTCGGGTACCGGATGGAGAATCGGGTTCTTTTGTGGGGAGGACCATACAAGTTTCCGTGAGATTGCAGTGGTTCTCAAAATGAGACTGCGAACATTCCGGCTCCTCCATTCCCTGCTTACAACCGCGGGCGAGCCTGGATGTTGTTCGGCCAGAATTCAGGAGTTGCCGTCGGGGATGCGAGCTGCGGCCCGTTCAACGCCGATAAGCTTAGCTGACCGCTGAATTCTGACTGAAACAGCGAGGTCTACCGAGGCCGAGTTTCTCCTCGATTTTGAGGGGCGCAACCCGCATCCCGATTCCGCAACCCCAGTGCATTGAACCAGATCTAATCCGAAGACGACTTATGCCAGCACCAGAAATTGCGGGCGGCAAAATTATCCTTTGGCATAACGGTTGTAGATGATCAGACCGCGGAGCGCATCCACGGCCCGCTCCAGCTGAGTGTCTGGTGTGGCTTGCACCAGCTTCTGTTCTTCCGGAGTCAATAGACCGCCCCGTTGCCGCAACAGTAACGCCCGTTCTCGATCACTATCGATGGCCGATTCGATATCAGGAGCTATCCCTTTTTCCTGAATCACTTGTTTGCCCGGCGTGTAATACTTGGCAGTCGTTAACCAGAGTGCGGATCCATCCGGGAGAGGAATCGGCGTCTGAACCACTCCCTTGCCAAACGTCGTCTCACCGACAATAATCGCCCGTTTCAGGTCCTTGAGCGCGCCCGTGACAATCTCGGCGCCACTGGCGCTCAACCCATTGGCCAGCACCGCCATCGGGAAATCCGGTCGTCCCGTGTTCTCACTGTCAGTGAAATATTCGCGCCGCTGCGCGGCATCGCGGCCTTCTGTATAGGCGACGAGCGTCCTGGGCGGCAAAAAAAGGCCGCAGACATCCACCGCGCTGGTCAACAAGCCGCCGGGATTGAAGCGTAGATCCATGATGAGCGCTTGCATCCCTGCAGCCTGAAGGGAATCGAGCTTTTCAGCTAACTCGTGGGCGGTCGGTTCCGTAAATTCCGTGATTCGGAGATAGCCGATTTTAACGCCGCCGGTTTGCTCCGTATCCAGAATTTTTGCGTCCACCACGCTCGCGATTTTTATCATCTCGCGTCGCATCTCGTAATCCTTCGTTTCTTTGGTCGAAGGCCGGTAAATGGTCAGCGCGAGCCGTTGATTGGGTTGCCCTCTCAACAGTTGGTTCAACTCCTCAATCGGCAGGTTGAGGGTGGATTTTCCCGCCACGGCGACGATCTGGTCTCCAGGCAAAATGCCGGCGCGAGCACTCGGGCTGTTTTCCATCGTCGCCAAGACAGTAACCGCTTGCTCTTTGCGCGAAATTGTGAACCCGAATCCACCGAATTCGCCTCGCGTCTCGTCCTCCCTGTCCTTGAGATCTTCCGGCTCCAGAAACTGGCTGTGCGGATCAAGGTGCGGCAGCATCGCGTGCAGGGCCGCGTAGGTCAGCTTCTTATAGGATACGGCGCTTCGATCCACATAATCCTGCCGGATGACCTGGATCGCCCTGGTAAACCCGGCAATCGCAGCAAAATCGACTCCGTGATCATTGGTAGCGGCATTCGAAGTCAGTAGCCTGAAGCCGACTAACAAATTCAGAAATACGCAGACGGCCAGAAAGCCGCAGAGAACCTTCCGCTTCATTCAGGTGACCGTAGCACAGCTCCACGGTTGCGCGAGCGATGGCGATAGCGGAATCTTAAAAGTTTCCGGAAAGGACCCGGGGCCTCCAGGGAGGAAGTTTCGTCTTGACGATGGCGACAAAGGTGCGGATCTTCCGAGCTCTTTCCTGGAGGAGTACTTATGTCTAGAGAATGCAGCATCACAGGCGCCAAACCTGCAAAGGGTCACGTGACTCACAGGCGCGGACTGGCCAAGAAAAAAGGAGGCATTGGTCAACACGTCACCGCCAATACTCCCAGATTGTTCACTCCGAACCTGAAGACGAAGCGGATTTGGGTCCCGGAACTGAATCGGTTTGTGACCGTAAAGCTCAGTGCGCGCGCGTTGAAGACAATCACCAAGAACGGTGCTTTCAACACCTTGAAGAAGGCTGGTCTGGTCTAAGCGTATTTTTGTGGGATTTATAAGAGCGACCCTGCGGGCGTGGGTCGCTCTTTCTATTTTATATGACCCCAAGAAAAGTGATCCCTGTCAGCGTCCTCACCGGGTTCCTCGGAGCGGGCAAAACCACTTTGCTGAACTACATCCTGAGAGAGCAGACCGATTATCGGTTCGGTGTGATCATTAACGAGATTGGCGAGATTGGGATCGACGGAAAACTTGTCGAGACACAGACCGACGACGTGGTGGAATTAAGCAATGGCTGCGTGTGCTGCACCGTGCGAAAAGATCTTGTGAAAGGTGTTCAGAAGCTCCTGAAAAAGGATCAACTCGACTATATCCTGATCGAAACGACGGGAGTGGCGGATCCGGGACCAGTCGCACAGACGTTTTTGAATATCCCTCAACTCCAACAGTATGCTCGACTTGATTCGATCATTACCGTCGTAGATGCTGAAAACGTTTCGGCTCAGCTGATAGAAACCGCAGTTGCCCGGGAACAGATTGCACTGGCGGACTTCATCCTGGTCAACAAGGTCGATCGGGTGAACGCGGACGAGCTTGCGGCTTTGGAGCAACAGATGCTGGGACTGAACCCGCATGCGCAAATCTTTCACACCGAACATTCCCGGGTGGACCTGAAGCAGCTTCTCGATCTGAACGTCTTCGATCTGGATCGAAAGCTCGCCGCGATGCCCGATCTCCTGGACGAGCTGAAGCAAGGCCACCACTCCGAGATCACCTCCTTTTCCTTTCGCTTCGATCAACCATTCTCAGTCGAGCGGCTGGAAGCGGAACTGCAGGAACTCTCCGAACAAGCCAAGGTGTACCGTTCGAAAGGCATCCTCTGGATTGAAGGCACTCCACGGCGCGCGGTCTTTCACGGCGTCAACAATCGTTTCACGATCTACTGGGACCGGCTTTGGGAGAAGGAAGAAGCGCGCCTGAGCCAGTTGGTGTTTATCGGCAAAGGCCTGGATCGACCGTCGATTGAAAGGCGATTGCGACAAGCATTAGCCTGAGACAGAAGTCAGAAGTCAGAAGTCAGAAGTACGGAAAACTCGAACAACCCCTCGAGCCTCATCTACGCCGACCTGCTTCACCTGACTACTGACTACTGAATCCTGACTCCTGTCTACTGGACTCTGACTCCTGTCTCCTGCACCAATATGTCGCGCTGGCTGGCGATCAGGCTTTGGATACCAGTTTCTCCCAGCGCAATCATCTTCTCGAGTTCACCTCTTGAAAAGGTTGCTTCCTCTCCCGCCCCCTGCACTTCAACAAAAGCGCCCTTGCTGGTCATGACCACGTTCATATCGACGGCGGCCTCTTTGTCTTCCTCGTAGTTCAAATCCAGGAGAAGTCGTCCATCGACTGCGCCAACACTCACCCCCGCCACGAGGGAACGCAGCGGCCATTGAGTAATTTGTCCTCGGGCCTGCAAAGCGGCGCAGGCGAGAGCAACCGCCACGGAGGCGCCCGTAATCGATGCCGTTCTGGTCCCGCCATCGGCTTGCAGAACGTCGCAATCCACCCACAGTGTCCGCTCTCCAAGAGCTTCAAGGTCCACTGCAGCCCGAAGAGCCCGACCGATCAATCGCTGAATTTCGATGCTTCGACCGTCCAGCCGCCCTTTAGAAATGTCGCGAGGGCGACGCGTCAGGGTTGAATAAGGGAGCATGGAGTACTCGGCGGTGATCCATCCTCCGGTAACGCCCTGCTCTTTCATCCATTTTGGAACCGACGGCTCAACCGTCGCCGCGCAAAGGACTTGCGTATCGCCCGTGGCGACCAAGACAGACCCATGCGCGTTCGGAGCGAACCCAGGGGTGAAGCGCAGCGGTCGGAGTTGATCATGCGAGCGACCGTCATGCCTCACCGCGAGCGATGCTGAGTCGGATTGATTTACCATCATGGCGGGAAACCAGAAACTCGGAACGGCGAGGAGTCAAGAGACAGAAAACAGGAAACAGAAGTCAGAAGAAGCGGGTCGGCGTAGATCGAAGCTCGAGACATGCTGAACTTCCTTGACACTCCCGAACTTCTGACTCCCTACTCCTGGTTCCTATCCCTGAATTCCCTGATTTCCTTGCACGGCGACCCGCCGACCCGCTTCTCCCGGCCCGTTCTGCCTTGATCCCTTGCCCGCCTTGGTCCAATTTTCGCCTTTTGAGTTTATGACGGTCGAGACTCAGTATCAGGACTCAGAAGGAGTAGCGTGGAGGTGCTAATTTCAGCGTTGTCAACTCGACCCAACCATGGATCTTAAGTTCCTCCTGACTCCTGTTTTCTGAGTCCTGATTCCTAGATAGAATATGCCCCTTTCTGTGCAAGTTCCGGCATCAACGACAAACCTGGGTCCCGGGTTTGATTGCCTCGGCGTCGCCCTGCAGCTGTGGAACCGAATAACGATCGAGAGGGATGGCAGCGACCACCCACCGCCTCCGGGAATGGTCTCGGAGGCTGCAGACCTGTTTTTTAAACACACCGGTCGAAAACGGTTCCCGTTCAGTTTTGCCATCGAGGGCGATGTTCCTCAGGCCCGAGGGCTGGGCAGCAGCGTCACCCTCCGACTGGCTCTCCTGATGGCGCTGGACCGCATCACTCAAAGCGGTCTGTCCAAAGAGGAGATCTGCGCTCTTTGCGCGCAATTGGAGGGTCATCCGGACAACGCAGCCGCGGCTCTTTTCGGCGGGTTTACTATTATCGCGAAGAGAACCAACCGGGTCGCGCGCTTTCAGGTTGATCCAGCACTCAGGTTTGTCTTGTTCATTCCCAATTTTGAAGTGAGAACCCGCGACGCCAGAACGGTGGTACCTGCCAGTTTCGTGCGCCAGGATGTCGTCGAGAATCTCGGAAATGCCAGCTTGATCGCGGCCGCCTTCGCTTCCGGGGAATATCACCATCTACGTGGCGCTTTTGCGGACCGGCTTCATCAGCCATTTCGTGAAAGATTTGTGCCTTTTCTCCCCAAACTGCTTGTGGCCGCGGCGGAGGCAGGTGCTTTGGGAGGGTTTCTCAGCGGCTCGGGCTCTACCGTAGCCTGCGTTACACTCTCCGATGGCCGGGACGTCGCCTCTGCGCTCGAAGCCGCTGCACCCGAAGGACACGCGGAAATCCGGATTGTCAGCGCGGACAATGATGGCGCGCAGATCACCGAGAAATAAAGAGCATGGCGCGGCGATTGGATGAGCTTGAACAATATGCCATCGAAGTCATTCTCGATAAGAGACACGGTTTCCGCCCTGGACTATTGCGGATTGCGCTTCGGTTTCTCTCCTTTCTTTATCTCGCAATCGTTCAGGCCCGTCTTTACCTGTACCGAGAAAGATTCCTGAAAGAACGTCAGCTCGGGTGTCTGGTCATCAGCATCGGTAATCTAACGGTCGGTGGAACCGGAAAGACGCCTGTCGTCGAAAAATTTGCCAGAGCTCTTCAAAAAGGGGGACGTCGAGTAGCGATTTTGAGTCGTGGTTACAAAAGCGTCGATCGACGACGCAAAAAGACTTTGTGGGAGAAATTTTTGGCCCAAGGATCAGAAAATCCACCCAGAGTCGTCTCCGACGGAAAGAGCGTGTTACTGGACTCAGCGACAGCGGGCGATGAACCCTATATGCTTGCCTCGAATCTCCAAGGCGTAGCTGTCGTCGTGGATAAGAACCGAGTGAAGGCAGGGTTGCATGCACTCCGGGAACTCGAGGTGGATACCCTGTTGCTCGATGATGGTTTGCAATATCTTCCCTTGAAACATCGTCTGGATATCGTCCTCGTCGATCGCCAGGCGCCTTTCGGCAACGAACATCTGTTGCCGCGCGGAACTTTGCGCGAACCGCCCCGGAATCTGCGAAGGGCCAGCTACATCTTTATCACCAAATGTAACGGCGAACCAAACGCCGACCTGATCAAGAGAATCCGGCGATACAATCGCACCGCGGAAATCATCGAGTGCCGTCACTCGCCTCTTTATCTCCAACACGTTTACAAGGATGAGCGATTGCCGCTCGACTATCTCCATGGGCTCTACATCGGGTCATTCTGCGGCATTGCTGCGCCCGAAAGTTTTGAGCAGGGTCTCCATGCTCTGGGAGCGAAGATCGAGTTGTCCCGCCACTTTGCAGATCACCATCGTTACACCGAAAGAGAGTTAAGCCAGTTCCTCCAACGCTGCGTGCGCAGAGACGTCAGTGCGGTGATCACCACTGAAAAAGACGCCGTCCGCTTTCCATTCATCGGTCCGCTCGAGGTTCCCATCTATTATTTGCGAGTGGAAATTGAAATACTTAACGGGCAGGAGACTTGGGAACAATGCGTGCAACGGATCTGTACGCCGCCCACCATGATCGCGCCCGAAGATTTTTTCCCCTGATCGTGTTTATTCGGCCCCGGGATCGCTAAAAAATCGAATTCTGTTGCGAAATATCTTCGTTTTAAAGGAATAGAGATCCAGACTATCTCACTGAAAAGATTCGCCATGCCATCGCGGCAAACTAAATTGAAAATCGGAATCGTCGGCGCCGGGAATGTCGTTCAGAACCGCCATCTACCGGCGCTAAAGAAAATCCCGAACGTCGAGATTGTTGCCGTTTGCAATTCCTCCTACGAGAGCTCGGAAGAATGTTGTAAAAAATTCATCCCTGAAGCGACCCCCTATGCTAACTGGGCCGAGTTGGTGGCGGACCCGGATATCGACATCGTCTGGATAGGTACCCCACCCTATTTGCATTCAACGATCGCGATCTCCGCGCTCGAAGCAGGCAAACATGTCTTCACACAGGCGCGTATGGCGTTGAACCTGTCTGAAGCAGAGGAAATGTTTGCCGCTTCTCAACGGAACCCGCACCTCGTTACGATGGTCTGCCCGCCTCCACATGGGATGCGCGGAAATCTCTTCATCCAGAAGTTGCTTGCGGAGCATTATCTGGGAGAGCCACATCATTTGCGTGTTCAGAGTCTCTCCGGGAAGTATATCGATCCGGATGCTCCACCGCATTGGAGGCAGCGCGATGAGCTGTCAGGATTAAATGTCCTGACCCTTGGGATCTACGCGGAGGTAGTTCAGCGATGGTTTGGGCCCATCACCCACGTTTTTGCCCGTCAAAAAACGATCCACCCGGTTCGTCACGGCTACGAAATCCGGATTCCAGACATGGTCGTTGTTCTCTGCAAATTCGAGAACGGGATGGCAGGGGTGATGGAGTTCAGTGGTGTTGCTCCATTTGAGAACTCGGACCGGCTTCAGGTTTTCGGAAGTCAGGGGATGCTGGCCTACGATTTCGGCTCCGATCGGATCAACGGAGGACTAGTGGGAGATAAAGAGGCCGTCGACCTCGAAATACCGGCCGAATTGGAGCAAAGCTGGCGTGTCGAGGAGGACTTTATTGCGGCGGCACGGTCGCCGGCCAGCATTCAGCCGCAACCCAGCTTCGCACAGGGTCTGCAGTACATGAGAGTTGTGCAGGGCGTGGCGGACTCCATTGCTCTCGGAATCGAAATAGAGATCGCGGTCTAGTTCTAGTGTAGTGCACCGTCTCCCAGATCCTTCGGCTTCGCCGCAGCTCAGTTGCATATTCAGGAGACCTCCCACTGGGCAGGCTCGCCGCCCTGCAGTTCCACGGCCGTGGGAACCATGATGGCATCTCGCATCCCATGGACTATCTTTTTGTCTGCAGGCACAATGGTGGCTAGCGCTCCGCCCAGCCGCACTTCTTCAGCCGATAAAACGAAGTAATAGGGACAAAGACGAACGCGCCCCACCAGAGTTTCTATCGAATTGGTTGCAGGGTTAAAATACGGCTGCTCTACCAGCCGCCCCTTAAAAAACTTCTGCAGGATAAAAGGACCGCTGCTGAAGGAAGTAATCGCTCGTTCGATGCAATCCGACCATTCCCTCTGGGGAAGATCCTGTCCGACATAGACTCCGCGACTACCCCACGCCAACGCCGAAAAGCCGCTCACTTTCAGCACGAATTCCCGCTGCTTTTGGCTGAATTTTTTCAGCTCGCGCCAGTCCTGGATTTCCAATCCGGGGATTACGGCGTGGTGCGGCACAGGAACCGGATCGACCACCCAGGTCTGAGGAACCAGAGACTTCAACTTCAACCAATGACTTGCTCGCAATTCGCGCCGCCAGTAATCCTGGAGCGGTCTCGACCAGAAGAGGCCAAACCAAAGCTTCTCTTCCAGGTACGGTTTAAGTGGCGGAGTGATGCGAATACCACCGGATCTGGCCGCTTCGATCAGCGAGTCCTTGGAGGGGAGGCTAGGGATATCGAACATTTCGAAAAACCGATAAATTGGTTCGGGAGATCGAAAGTCCCACGTTTCGGCTTCCGCCACGCGCCATCGCGGTCCATCCTTGGCCATCAATTGCTCGCATAACCATTCCATCTCCGGACGGTAAGTTTCTGATTCTTTTGAAACGGCGATCACCCCGGATGGAAGGATGGACTGGAATCCGTTGATCATTCCATCACCGCCGCCCAAAACGTCGAAACCGAGTTCACGATAGGTTTGGTTCAACCATCCCGTAAGACCAATCCCGCCGGGAACCGAATCGAGCTCTGAGATCGCATACCCGCCTTCCGTCAAGATGATATCGGGTCGAATGACGCGCGGAATTTCGTAAGGATACCTCCTGGAATTGTCGACCAACTCGGCAGGCTTTCCAGCATCCAGGTAGCTTGCAATCCAAGCCGGTCGTTTGCCTCTAACGCTGAGGCGATACAGGAGATTGGACGCTTTGACAAATTTGAACAGCCAATGCCCGAGTCGCTCGAGTTCGTCCGCAAATTGCGCGCTGATTAAAAACGGCTTCGGCGAGATCAGCCACTCCTTCTGCGCGAACAAACCCTTTGCCGGAAACCGTTCGCGCACGCGTTCGACACGCTCTAAGGCGCCGGCGTAATCCATTTATTCTCCTACGCCAACAGCTTGAGTGCGCGGCGCACCAATTCTTCGGTATCGATTTGTTCCGTTTTCGCTTGGCAAAGGATCTCGCGCACCGTTTTTTGCGCTTCTACTTGTTTGAACCCCAAAGAGAGGAGGGCCAGGACTGCATCGTTCCCTTTTGCTTGTTGATCGTTCCGACCGGTCGCAGCCAACTCCCAGGCGGCGGCGACTCCGATCTTGTCCTTCAACTCCAAAATGATCCTCTCGGCGGTTTTCCTGCCCAGACCGCTGACTTTCGCCAGGGCGTTCGTATCGCCGTTGATCACCGCGGTCTTAAACTGGCCGACACTCATCCCGCTCAGCACGGCCAAGGCGAGCTTTGGTCCCACTCCTGTGACATGTTGAACAAGAAGACGAAAAAGATCCCGCTCAGCTGCGGTGACAAACCCAAACAACAAGTGCGCATCCTCTCGCACCACGAAATGAGTCAATAATTTGAAGCGCGATCCCGGCGCCGGCAAATGCTCAAAGCTCGAGAGAGGAATTTGGACGAGGTATCCAATGCCCTGAACTGAGATGACCACCTGCGTAGGCAAGGCCTCAACAAGTTCGCCCTCGAGGAAGGATATCATGATGCTGAATAGAAGTACGCGAGGGGCCGGAAACTGCAAATTCAACCGCCGAACAGTCCTGAATAAAGGGGCTGCATGGAAGCGCGGGCAGGCATCTATCCCGAACCAATGTGGCGTTCAGGAACACTCCCTCTCCTCTGAATCTGTGAAATCTGCGGTTTCAATTTTGGATTTTGAGCGAAATCGCCCGGAGTGGCTCCCAAGCGTCGAGCGGTATCCCTTTCAACGTTCCTGCCTCGAGGACCTTGCCCGTCATCAAATCGCGATAATAGTCCGTCCAACCGGTGACTCGAGATTGAGTATATCCGTGTCGCGCGCCACCGTCCGCGTCTCCCTCGGGCATCAAGCATCCTTGTCCTGCGAAGTACGCGCACACCCCATGCAGCCATTCATGTAGCCATACTTCGCCGACAACCGGAATCTGCCATGTCCATGATTCCGCATTGCCGACGGTGGCGTATGTCGCATTGTTTGACCAGGCCGTAGCGGCCATACCTAAACCCCACCCTGCAGATGGGACAGTTTTCCCAGCCTTCACATTGTGCTGCGGCCAGAGAACAAAGATTGACTCATAAGCACCCGGCGCTGCTAAGCGATGGATCTCTTTGCCGGTATCGTTTGGCGAGGGCCAATACATTCCTTCGCTCATCGGCGTCAAGGTGCTGAGGCATCTCTCCGCCCGGTGTATGTCATAGCGAACAGTTACTCTGCGGCACGTCAGTTCTTCGACCAGTGAAGGAAACTGTTGAAAAGAACGGATGGCCTCGTGCACCTCTGCCTCAGCCAGTGTGTGGATGAACTTCTGTGGATTTCCCGATCGATCGCGAAGCTGTACGTCGATCGAGTCGTAGATCAGAAGCAACGATCGCCAAAGGGCCATAAGTGTAACATACAAATCTCGCCCACAATCGCTTGCGCTTTCAACTTTAAGCAAAGCGTCCCGCTTAGCAGGTGTTTAGCGCCACGATTGTCGGCCTCACTTATCCGTACGCTGCCACTTCTTGTAGGCAAAGCGTCCCCGCTTCGCGCGTTTTCGGAGGTAAGGCGAGACGCCTAACTTACCACTGCGCTGCACTTCCTGTCTTCAGGCGGCGCTAACACGTACCCCGCTTTGCCCATTCAACACGCCGTTACTGACCAGCCTTCAGGCTATCCCGGTATTTCTGGATCTCTTCCTTATACTCCTCTTTGCCCTTGTTATAAGCCTCGGCCGAAATTTCGTGGTTCTGAAACAGGCGTTCCAATCGGGCTCTCTTGTGCTCAGCCTCCGATCGCTTTTTCTCGAGACTCTTCCGCGCAGCCTTTGTCAGCGGCTTCTGTGTTTCCTTCGGTTCGGAGCCGGTTTGCAGTCCATTCTGCGCGACGGAAGCGGCAGGCGTTGGAGTTGGCATCGAGACCAACACGGATGGTGACGGCTGCGGACCGACCGTCGCATTCGCTGACGGGGTTCCTTCGGAAAGAGCCTTATTTGGATCCGATAGGGGCATCAACTCATCATTGGGTTTCGCGGCCGGCGTAGCAGGCGACGGCGCTGTCCTCGGCAAAGGATTTGTCGCGACAGCGGCTTCATGCTTCGGGGCCACGTTCTTGTAAGTGAGATATGCAGCAAACCCAACCGCAACCAGCGCAGCGAGCCCACATAAAGCGAGAATAACTATGGCTAGAATCTTGGACGAGTATTGGCGCCGGCGAATACCGCTCGACAGATTTTTCGCTCGAGTCCTCAACGGCAAACGATAGAGTTTGTTCATGGAAATTTATACCAAAGTATACAATATCTTGTGTACTTTAAAGCTGTTTCTCGCAAGATATGCCGAAACTTCCAAAAAAAATTGTGAGAGGAGTTGAACATTTATGCGGCGCGATCATCGCAGCGCCCGCGATCGAAGTTAAATTAAGTTAGTGCAGTGTCTGCTAAATCTCTGCGGCGAAGCCAAGGGATCTAGCAGACGCTGCACTAACTTCGAAACAGCGCCCCTAATTTGGCTCCGATCGCACGAGATGCTGCGGCGATGGTCAATCCCAGGAACACCATCGCCCAAACGCCCAGCGCCGCGGCGAGATAACGGCCCTCGCCCAGGATGTTCGAAAGTTGGTAAATGGCTTTGGCAATGGGATAGTCGGCTTGTTTCTGCGCCAGGATGAGCGAGTCAGAAACTTCCAGCATTGCGAAGGCGAATGCCAGGATGGATCCTGAAAAGAGACTCGCCATAATTAAGGGAAGCGTAACCCGCTTCAACGCCCGGAATGGCGAGGCGCCGACACTCTGCGCGGCCTCTTCCAACGTGACGCTGGCTTGTTCAAAGCCGGCTGCTGCCGAACGCACCACATAAGGAATGCGGCGCACCGCATACGCGAGCACCAGGAGAACCAGCGGATTTTGCGCCGGGTCCAAAAAGCTCAGTAAACTGCTGCGTCGCGTCATGGCCAGATATCCGAACGCCAGGATCAATCCGGGAACTGCCAGAGGGAGCATCGCCAATGTATCCAGCAAAGAGCGCCCAACGATCTTCGTCCGGGTGACCAAATAGGCGATGGTCACTCCGAGCACGACATCCACTATGGTGGATAGCGAGGCGTAAACGAGGCTGTTCTGAATGGATGGGACGGTGAGATGGTTTCCAAGCGCCAGGACGTAATGCTGGAAAGTGAACGATTGGGGAAAGACCGTGCGATACCAGTCTCTGGAGAACGAGACCAGGAGGACGCCGAATTGGGGCAGAAGAGCCACAAAGCAAATCGCCAAAAAGAACGAGGAGCAGAGCAGACCTCGAAGGCCGCTCAAAACGAAGAGCTGTCCGGCGTGACCACCGCGCCCCGGCATCACCGGGGGAGGCTTGCCCACCAGTGCTCGAAACGCAATATAAATCAAGGCCACGCTAAAAAGCGTCACCGCAACCAGGGCATACGTGAATGGGTTGCTGTCGATATCGCTCAATCCGCTGAATATCTGGACCGAGGTGACTCGAGAATAGTCGAACATCAAAGGAACGCCCAGTTCCGTAAATGCCCAGACCAAGACGATGCTGCCTCCGGCGAAAATTCCCGGCATGACAAGCGGGACAACGATGCGCCATGTACGTCGCATCCCTGTGCATCCCAGGTTCTCCGCGGCTTCAAGCAAAGCCGGGTCCACGTTGGCCAGCGCCGCAACAAGGTTCAGGTACAGGATCGGATAGAGATGAAGTGCGTTCAGCGCAATAATTCCCCACTCGCGCCAGTCGCCCACCCAGTCGATCACTTGATTTTGGCCGAGCCAACCAATGGTGCGGAGCAGCGCGTTTACGGCGCCTTCCTGACCAAAGATCTGCAGAAACCCGATTGCCCCGACGAAAGGAGGCAGCATCATTGGTAAAAGTAAAAAAGCCGACAAGGTGCGCTTCGCCGGAAACTCGTATCGCTCGCTGATCCAGGCCAGGGGTCCTGCGATTAAGAAAGCCAGAAGAGTGCTTCCCGCCGCAAGCTTGAGGGCGTTGGTAAAGCCTTCCAGGTAAATCGGGTTCCTGAAAACTTCGCGGATATAGTCGAAGGTCAAAGCACCGGTTTGATCCAGGAATGCGCCTCGGACAGCAAGCGCGATCGGGAGAACAAAAAAAATGCCGAAAAATGCCAGGACGCTCAAATAGAGGACAAGAGTTATGCGGGAAACGCCGAATCCACGCCGGAGAGATCGGACGACTCTCTGGAGGATGCCCCAGCGGCGTGAAGGAGCTTCGTTTGATGCTTTCGATCCGGGAATGAGCTTCACTTTTCTCCCCGTGCCATCCGCTCCGCCTCACGGTATTGGTTCCGAAAATAGGTCGTCAATTCCTCCGCCAACTGCACCTCTTTCAACCGGTCGGCGGACCGCAAGGTATCCCGAATTTGCTGCACCGCGATTTCGTAGCGAACCCGCGAAACATCGAGGAGCTTTTGCCACGCCGGAGAATCGGCCGGGGCGCTGCCGATCGCCTTGCGAGCCGAAACCAGCTCTCCTCGCGAATCGATGCACATCACCCGAACCAGAAACCGGATGGCCGAAAACAGCGGCGCCGTCCAGGCTTCATGATATTCAAACTCCTGCGCATCATGATAGGGATCGGCTTCAGGATCCGCCATGTAAGCGTGGAGCGGCTCTCGGTAAAACTCTTTGCGGATCGGCAGCCTTCGCGGGGCATAGCGCTCCGGTCCGCCGGGAGTTTCAGTGCGAAAATCCCAAAGCTTTTGACCTTCGAGTTTCAGAACGAAATCGATGAACGCCTTGGCGATCTGAGGATGCGGCGCACCGCGGAGCAACGCTATGGAGTCCGCTCCAACCGATGTGCCGCCCAGTACACTGGTATACTTCAGCCGCGTTCGACCGTCGCTTTCTGCGACCGCTTCGCTTTCAAACCGCCCATAAAAATCGATGCACATTCCTGCGGCTGCCTCCCCGTAAGCGACGTCCATGGGAACTCTCTCAGCGCCATTGCTGAAGTAGCGAGAATTTGCCGCGAGGCGAATCAGGAGCCGCAATCCTCTTTCCCAACCTTCTGCGACAGCTTGCTTTTCACGCTGCTCGGGCAGTTGCTGGCCTTCGGAAACGGTGAGTTCGTCCAAGCGTTGGTTCATTTGCTGTTGGATCATCAGTTCGAAAGCCTTGGCCACCGATCCGCTCTTGGTTGGGTCAGCCAAAGCAATCGCGTTGAACAATCGGTCACTCGTCAGATCGACCCATTGCGTGGGTGGCCTCAAGACTCCCAAGCGTGCCAGGACTCCGGTGTTATAACAGATCCCAAATTCCGCCAGACACGTACCAACCCAGCGTCCCCTGGCGTCCCAGTATTGTTCACCACCCAGCGAACGCGGGATGAGCAAATCCCCTGCGCCGCCAAACAATTCGGGAAATCGGGAAATAACTCCGCTGTCCACGAGCAGTCCGCCGTTGGCCAGGTTGATAAAATCGAAGCTGCCCCCCCCGAAGAGGAAGTCAATTCAGCACCCTGCGTTCGAATGCAGGAAGGCGTATCTGGCCCGCTCCGCGCGCGAACCTCCATCGACCTCTCCCTGCACCCTCGGATTGGCAAATGCATTCAGTACTTCTCGATCCCAGGGAAGCCCCAGATCCGTGGTCCAATGGCTTCGGAACGACGCTTCAAATTGCGAGTTGAGGTATCGGACGATCTCCACCGTGCCGCCGGGCAATCGCCAGTCGAGATGAACGGAGCGCCCGGTCGATTTGCGGTAGTACTCTGTAAAGGCGCGCGTGAACTCGTACCGGATCGCCTCGTTATGCGGCGAGATAACGACCAACTCGTCTTCGGCCGGGTTATTAGCAATCTCCGGTTGCCGGAACAGCAACGGCACGGCAACCACCAAGCAGAGCAGAAAGACAAACGGAACGACACTACGCATCCTTGCTCGCCCAGATAGTAACGTCTTCAGCTTCGATGCCTAAAAAGTATTCTTCGCCGGGTCGGAACCGGGCTGACCGCGGATTAAACTCCGTCACTTTGAGAAGATCTTCGTCGCATCGAAAGAGGTGCTGAGCGATCTGACCAAGGTAAGTCGTTTGGACGAGCCTCCCCCGCCAAAACTGGCCGGGCGGCTGGATTTCCGCGATCCGGATCGCTTCCGGACGCAGACAAAGGCTGACCATGGACCCAGCGTCCGCACCGGGATGCTGCGAGGCAGCGACCACGAGACTGCGCCTGCCAAGATCAATCTCGAGCAGTCCGTTTCGGACCGCCACCTGACCGGTTAGGAAATTGCCTTCCCCGATAAATTCCGCGACAAACCGGTTGCGCGGATGCCGATAGATTTCCCCCGGGGCGCCGACCTGAAGCACTTTGCCGGCGTTCAGGACGGCGATCCGGTCTCCGATGGAGAGAGCCTCCTGCTGATCGTGCGTAACGTAGATTGAAGTCAATTGAAACTCGCGGCAGATCCGGCGGATTTCCTCCCGCATTTCCAGGCGCAGTTTAGAATCCAAATTGGATAATGGCTCATCCATGAGGAGACACGCAGGGCGCACTACCAGCGCTCGGGCCAAGGCCACTCGCTGTTGCTGGCCTCCAGAGATTTCGTGGATTTTCCGCCCAGCCAGCTCTTTAAGCCGAACAACGGTCAGAACTTCTGCCACCCGACGATCAATTTCTGATCTCGGAAGCCTTCGTTCTTCCAACCCGAAAGCAACATTTTTTTCGACTGTTAGATGAGGCCATAAAGCGTAGTTTTGAAATACCATCCCGGTATTGCGCAGATGGGGAGCAAGACGCGTCACGTCTTTGCCGTCGAACAGTATTTGTCCTTCATCCGGTTGATAGAAGCCGGCGATATGACGCAAAAGCGTTGTTTTACCGCATCCGCTCGGACCCAAAAGAAAAAAGAGCTCACCGGTAGCAACGGTTAGCCCGATACGGTCAAGGGCGAGAAAGTCGCCGAAAGCTTTCGAAAGATTCTCTATAGCGATCATTCAACCGGAACCGAAGATCAGAGCTAAACCACAGATTACACAGAGACCGCAGAGAACCTGTCTGCCTGACACACCTGTTCCGAGCCGTCTACGCTCTCCCCTGATCTGCGAAATCTGTGGCTTCAAATCCGGTAACGCCGCCCCCGGATCATTTCGCGTAGCCGTCCGGATTGGCCTGGTGCCAGCGCCAGGCGCTTTCGATGATCGCGCGTACGTGAGGATATTGCGGTACCCATCCAAGTTCCTTCCGAATTTTGCCGCTGGCGGCCACCAGCACTGCGGGATCGCCCGCGCGACGCGGCCCAACCTCCGCGCGGATCTTTGTCCCCGTCACTTCGCTGGCAGTGTCGATCACTTCCTTGACCGTGAATCCCTCGCCGTTACCCAGATTATAAAACCGGCTGCCACCGTCGAGCGCCCCCAACGCCAGGATGTGCGCCTGCGCGAGATCCACCACATGGATGTAGTCGCGTAAACAAGTCCCGTCCCGTGTCGGATAATCGGATCCGAAAATGGATACCTTTTCCCGCTTGCCCATCGCGACCTGAAGCACAATCGGGATCAGATGAAGCTCAGGATGATGGTCTTCACCCCGAGTCAAGGTCGCTCCGGCAGCATTGAAATAGCGCAGGCAGGCAAAGCGCATTCCGTAAATCCGATCGAGCCAATGCAAAATCCGTTCCAGAATGAATTTGGATTCGCCGTACGGGCTCCCCGGGACAATCCGCTCGGATTCATCGATTGGCATCCGCTCCGGTTCGTCAAAAAGATTGGCCGTCGACGAAAGGATGATCCGTTTCACCCCGTGCTCAACCATGCTCTTGAACAGGTTCAGGCCGTTCGACACATTGTCGCCGACGTACAAAAACGGATTTTGCATCGATTCGCCGACCAGGGTCCTGGAAGCAAAATGCATCACAGCCTCTGGACGGTGCTGCGAAAGAGCCGCATCAATCGCCTTTCGGTCTGCGAGATCCCCCTCCACAAAAATTGCTTCTGGAGGGACAGCGGCACGATGACCTTGTGATAGATTATCAAAGACCACGACCGGTTCACCATTGTCAACCAATTGTTCGACCACCGCGCTCCCAATGTAGCCGGCTCCGCCTGTGACCAGGATCTTCATGACTTCCTTTCGCTGAAGTGGATTTCCGATTGTTCGCGCAGCGTTTTCGCCGCCTGCTCTGGAATCAGGTCGCGTTGCGCCTCACCTAGCATCTCATAACCAACCATAAATTTTTTTACCGAGGCAGAGCGCAGCAGCGGAGGATAGAAATGTGCGTGTAATTGCCAGTGCTCAAATTCACCGGCGCCGTAGGGCGCTCCATGCCAACCCATCGAGTAAGGAAAGGAAACCTGAAAGAGATTATCGTAACGCGTTAGCAGACGTTTGAGAATTTCAGCCAGACCAATTCGCTCGGACTCTTCCAAATCCGGAAACCGCGTGACGAGACGCCTGGGCAACAACATAAGTTCGTAGGGCCAAGTCGCCCAGTACGGCAGGAGCGCCACCCAATGCTGGTTCTGCAGCACGATGCGCACTTCCTCCTTCAACTCGAGATTGAGGTAATCCGCCAGCAGGACCGAGCCCTGTTCGCGCAAATAAGCCTGCTGCTGCCGATCCTCTTTGGCGGGCTCGTTCGGCAGGAAGTCGCTTGCCCAAACCTGGCCATGCGGATGCGGATTTGAGCAACCCATGATTTCGCCCTTATTTTCAAACACCTGCACCCAACGATAATCCCGTCCGAGTTTTTCGGTTTGATTTGCCCACACCTCGACGACACCCCGAATCGCATCCAGCGGCATCGCGGGCAACGTCCAATCGTGCCGTGGCGAAAAGCAGATCACCCGGCAGGTCCCGGAGACGGACTGAGTGCGCAACAACCCCGTTTCGACCACCGAAGAGGTAGTGGTCGGCATCATCGCGGCGAAGTCGTTGGTGAAAACATAAGTCGAGGTGTAGACAGGATTTTTGGCGCCGCCCGCACGTTCGTTGCCAGGGCAGAGATAGCACTTTGGATCGTAGGGAGGGCGCGAATCCGGAGGGGTCGCCTCTTGCTTTCCTTGCCACGGCCGCTGTGTGCGGTGCGGGGAAACCAGAATCCAGTCGCCGGTTAAAGCATTGTAACGCCGATGAGGGTTTTGGGTTAAATCCATCTTCGCACGGCCTTTGAGGTTCCTCGGCAGACGGAGCCACGGAGCCTGCTGCCGGTTCCCTTTTTCACTGATTCCAAAGTTACAGACTTATTTCGCCTTTGTACACTTTTCAGGCGGCGGCTGAATATTGTATTTTCGCGCCGGCTCGCAGTTTTTCCGGGACCCATTCCCCGTGAGCGGCCAGCAGATCGTCAACCAGCGCCCAGATCTGATCCAGGTCAAGCTCCGCCGAGGTATGCGGGTCCATCATCGCCGCTTGATAAATTCGCACCGGATTCTGTTGCAGAACGGCTTCCACCGTGAGCGCTTGCACGTTAATGTTTGTTTGCATCAGCGCGGCCAAGTGAGACGGGATTCGCCCGATTCGGACGGGTTGGATCCCATTTTTGTCCACCAGACACGGAACTTCCACACAGCAACCGGTAGGCAGGTTTTCGATCAGGCTCTGATTAGCAACATTCCCGTAGACCACTCGAGGAATGCCGGTCTCGAGGCTGTGGACAATCAACGATCCAAACTCGACGCTGCGCCGGATCTCGAGCCGCTCCTCGGAATTTTCCAGTTCGGTTCGCAGATTTTCCCACTCAGCAATTTGCGATTCGCAACGGCGCGGATAATCATCGAGCGGAATATTGAACCTTTCAATCAGATCCTCCCGTCCTCGCTTGATGAACCATGGGCAATACTCGGAAAAATGCTCGCTGGATTCGGTCACGAAATAACCTAGCCGGGTAAATAAATCGTATCGAACACGGTCGCCGGCTGGCACTCGGCCTTCGGAAACTACCCGGCGGATTTCAGGGTAAAGATCCTGGCCGTTTCGCTCAAATTTCAGGTAGAACGCCAGGTGATTAATTCCGGCCACGACATAGTTTATCTCCTCGATCGGCAAGCGGATATCCTGTGCGAGATCCTCCGCGGTATGCTGGACGCTGTGACAAAGACCGATCGTTCGCACCGTGGTTGCCTCGCTTAAGGCCCAGCAGTTCATGGCCATTGGATTAACGTAATTGAGATGAATGACCTCCGGGCACAGTCGTTCCATGTCCTTGCACATCTGTATCAACACCGGAATGGTCCGCAACGCCCGCATGATTCCCCCGATTCCCAGCGTGTCCGCGATGGTCTGCCGAAGACCGTATTTCTTCGGAATCTCGAAATCAGTGATCGTGCAAGGCCGGTAGCCGCCCACCTGGATCATGTTGATGGCGTAGGAAGCCCCCTCCAAGGCACGGGCCCGATCGGCCGTCGCCTCGACGGTAGCCGAAGCACCAAGGCTCTGGGCGATCCGTCGCGCCACCACCTCGGACGTTTTCAGACGCTCCTCGTCAATATCGAACAAGCAAATCGAGAAATCGGCAAGTTCCGGGAACGACAGGAGGTCCCCGATCAGCTTCTTTGCAAAAACAGTGCTGCCTGCCCCGATAAACGTAATTTTCCTTCTTGGATCACTCATCTCGTTTCAAAGCTTCTCAGTTATCAGCGGAAATCATTCCTTTATCCCCCGGCTCCGGGGCATGCTCTTCGGTAGCGCGGGCATAGAAAAATGTCGAGCCCGGAGCGCAACGGTAACCCTGGCTGGGTCTGGGCAGTGCATTTTTACGCGCCCGGTGCGCTGAAGGGAAACCGACTCCGGCGCCGCTTCGTGAATTCACGGCTTACCGGTAAACAGGAGCCAATTTTGGGAGCCGCAGAATTGCCGAAAGTTGGTCGAGCATAGAAGATTGCGAAAAATCCGGTGAGACTTGTGGTACCTTTCTGGGAATTTAAACCACGGAGGTTCTGAATGAATTCGCGCTTCGGATTCGATCAAGATCGGCCTGAGCCGGGTAAGCCGGTTACGGCCGACGATCTTTTTGGCAACGTGCTCGCGGGCGGAGTGAAACAGTTCAACCAGGTGCTGGCGAACGATCCGCTGCTGCGCACGATGGACCAAACGTGGAACGCCAATCCGTTCCACCAGATCGTGCCGGTCGACTGGGCCGAGATCGCGCGGACGCTCCGGACCGTTTGGCTGCAGTCTCTCGGCAAGCCGGAGAGCCTGTCGTCCGCCATGACGTTGAACGCCGAGCTTTGGAGTTCGGCGGTGGAAGTATGGAACGACGCGGCGGCGCGCTGGTGGGGTCTGGCGGATCCGAAGAAAGCTGCAGAGCCGGCAGCGGTGAGGGCCCCCGACAAGCGGTTTGCCGCTCCGGAATGGCAGAACAACCCGGTTTATCGCATGTTGATGCAGAACTACCTGCTTGCGTCCGACTGGTTGCTCAAGCGAGGCGAAGCCGTCGCCGCGGATGACGACCAACGGCGACACCTCCGGTTCCATCTGCAACAGTTTGTCGACGCGACGAGTCCGACGCTCCTGCTGCTGACCAATCCGGCTGCACTCCGACGAGCGATGGAGACGGGCGGTGCCAGCCTCGCCGATGGGGCGCGCAACCTCCTCGCCGATTTGAAGGAAGGCCGCCTCAGCATGGTCGACGCGACGGCGTTCGCGCCGGGACGCAACCTTGCGCTAACGCCAGGGAAGGTCGTCTATCGCAATCGTCTCATCGAACTGCTGCAGTACGCACCCACGACTGAAGAGACGCACGCCATCCCGCTGCTAATCCTGCCGCCGTGGATTAACAAGTACTACATCCTCGACATGCAGCCGAAGAACAGCCTTGTCCGCTATCTCGTTGCCCAGGGATTCACCGTCTTCGTCGTGTCCTGGAAGAACCCCGACGCAACGATGCAGGACATCACCTTCGAGGATTACATCGAGTTGGCTCCGCTCGCAGCGAGCGACGTGGCACGCGAGATCACCGGCAGCGATACCGTCAATGTGATGGGTTACTGTATTGGCGGCACGCTGCTCGCCGTCACCCTGGCATGGCTGGCCGCCAAAGGCGACAGCCGGTTCAACTCGGCGACGTTCGTCGTTTCTCTTCAGGACTTCTCCAAGGTCGGCGACACGGCGGAGTTCCTGGGTGAAGAGAGCATGGAGTTCGTCGAACGGCAGATGATGGAACGCGGTTATCTCGACAGTCGTGAACTGGCGAACATGTTCAGCCTCTTGCGGTCGAACGACCTCATCTGGTCCAACGTCATCAACAATTACCTGATGGGGAACAAGCCGCCGGCTTTCGACCTCCTCTACTGGAACAGCGACGGGACGCGCATGGCGCGTGCCGCCCATAGCTGGTATCTGCGCAACACCTATGTCGAGAACAACCTCATCCAGCCGGGCAAGATCCGGCTCAAGGGCGAGCCCATCGACCTCGGGCGTGTCGCGTTGGACATCTACGCGATCGGTGCGGAGAAGGATCACATCGTGCCGTGGGGTGCCGCCTGGCAGATCACGCAGTTGGCGAGCGGCAAGGTGCGTTTCGTCCTGGCCTCCAGCGGCCACATTGCCGGCATCATCAATCCACCCGGCGGCAAAGGAACCTACTGGACGACCGCGGACGGCGAGCGGGCCGACACGCCCGAGGCCTGGCGTAGCATGGCTGTGCCGCACGATGGAAGTTGGTGGACGGATTGGACGTCCTGGCTCGCCGAACGGTCCGGCCCCAAGGGACAGCCGCCCGCGATGGGCAGCACCGTACATCCACCTCTCGAAGATGCTCCCGGGTGCAACGTGCTGGAGAAGTGAACAGGATTTTCGACGCCGGTTATACGGCATTTTGACTCGATCCTACCATCCTACCTACCCGCTCTTTAAACAGTCCCTGCCCTTGCCGCGCACGGATAATCGCTAGTCGGTAATGGCGAGCTCATGAAGATCTTCTTCACCGGGCGTTTGTCGAAAGCGAAGCTCACACCGCCGGTAGCGGATTCGCGACCCCGGCCAAGCTCAGCCGGCTAAACGTAACAGTCACGCTCATCATGCGATCGCAATTTTATCGCGGGCCAAGGCATTGTTCACTGCAAGTGAAAGGTCGCTTCGCAGCTGAGCCAGGTCCTCATAGCGATCGATCCAAGCTCGAAGTTGAAAGGTTATCGCGCCAGCGCTGAAGCTGGTTACGTAGACTTGTGACGATGGTTCTTTTGCCACACCAGGATGAGCGGCGGCAGTACTTTTCAATAATTCGACCACGCGCTGAGGATCGGCGCCTGCGGCCACGTTGACGGAGACTTCAACCGCGCGCTTGCGGTCCGATAAGGTCCAGTTAGTCACTTGACTGGAGATGAGCGATCCATTCGGTACGATGATTTCCGAACCGTCCGCGGTGCGAATAACGCTGGCCCGGATACCGATGCGGCTGACCTCTCCCACATTGCCGCCTACGTCGATGACGTCACCGACTTTAATGGGACGTTCAAAAAGCAGAATCAGGCCTGACACAAAATTATTGATCACGTTTTGTAATCCAAACCCGATCCCCACGCTGAATGCTCCGGCCAGGATGGTGAGCTTTGTCAAATCAATGCCGAGCGCCCCCAGGGCGACGAAGAAACCTACGAGCAGGATCGCGTAGTGAAGCATTGTAGAGATAGCATACGGAATGCCGCGCGCGAGATGGAAATGATGATAGACATCTTCCTCCAACACAAAACGCAAGAATTTGGAGATCAGAAAAGAAGCCCAAACCGTGATCAGGAATGCCAGGATACCCCCCGGAGTAATGTTGAAAGAGCCGATAGCGAGGTTCGCGTTCAGCGCTGCCTCAATCGACGCGATTAACGACTCTCGTAGACCGAAAAAGTTCAGCAGCACATTCAACCAGAACAAAAAAGCCAGAAGCTCGAGTAGGCGACAGGTCCGCCGCTGAAGCATCGGGCGGTGCAGACTGATGACCCGCAACGAGCCAAGGGGTCGGATATGCAGCGCTATAATGATCAATCCTTCGATGATCCGAATGACGGTGTAGAGCACGGCCGCGATGTAAACGCTCTTTAGAAAAATGATCCCCAAAAGGTTCCCCAGGTTGACGTATCCGAAAATATTGGCGAGGAACGCCACCGGCAAAAGAACAAGCCCGATTTTGGCAGTTGCTCGGATTGTTCGCCAAATGAAGCCGTGGGTTTCAACAGTTTCCGCCGGCGAGCGCCAACTCCGAAGCACCCAGACGAGAAAAACGGCTGCGCCCAGCACTTGGCCGAGAAAGATGAACCTGGCCAACACCGGTAGAGACGCGACGAGCACTTGGAGTATGCCAACGAAATACAAGATGACGAGCGCATTGAGAATTGGATAGGAGCCACGTCGCAATAGTCGCCGGAGAACCGCTACGGTTGGGATAAGGGTTACGGTCCCCATGAGTGCTTGGATCAAGCGTGGAGCTTGCGCATAGACCGATGGTATGATCAGAATAGAAAGCGCAAAGGCAGTTGAGACGGGGAGATCGAGGATCGGTAGAGCGCGCTGCAGATCCGGTTTTTCCTGCGCTAATTTTCCGATTCTGCGCCGCATCCAGTGAAGCGCGGTCGAGATCAGCACGATGAAAAGAGCATGGATCAGGAATGTGAAAGGGAGTCGTTTAATGAACGCGGCAGATGCTTTGCGTTGCAAAGAGAACGATTCCCCGCTGTGTTGCGCCCACTCTGTTCCCAAACTGGTCTGAAGGCTCCAGATCGGTGGGCTATCTCTGACAAAAATACTCTTCAAAGCCCGATTCTCTCCCTGCTCGATTAAAGACAGAGCTGTTCGTACACGGGTTTCCTGCTCGGAAATGCGGCTCTGCAAGGCCAAAACCTGCGCTCGGGCAGACTCGGTAGTCTGTCGCGTGCGCTCAACGGAGTCGCTGGCACTCTGCACACTCTGTAAAACTGGAAGTGGCGCTTCAGGCTGTTTCGCCGATTGGAGTGTTGCTTGCCAGATCTTGGTCAATTTATCCAGGCGCCCCAGTTGCTCTTCCAGACTTGTGGCGTGCTGTGTCAGCTCACGGGCTGATGCCGACAAACGGACGCCAAAACTTTGCCAGGCAAGCTTGAGCGGGAAAAGCACCTCAAGGCTCGGACTAGACGTCAGGAGCCTTCTGTCTTCAGCGACTCTTGCATCGATTTCATTTGTCAGTTCGGAAAGCGTACGGACACTGGCTTCCGCGCTTGACTGGTCCCTCGACACGTTCGCCTCAATCTCTTGCAGGGAGGCAAGCGTAGACTGCGCTTCTAAAGGTACTTTGGCTAGCGGAATCGGTGTGGATGCTGGAGCTGGTTTCCCCGGTGAGGCAGAAGCTTGCTGGCTTAACGCCGTGCCGGTGCCGGAAACCAAAGCCAGGATAATATTAATAAGCAAAACGATTCGAATGACCGGGTGCATAAAAATAACGAAAGATACCGGAGGTATGGATCGCTGTTTCAATGGGTTTAGTATCTCGTCCCAAAAACCCTGGAGCCGACAAACAGATGTCGTATCCGGCCCGCCGATTGGAGACCTCGATTTCCTTTTCTTCCCAGGTTATTAGACCGTTTTTTGCGTCACTGTGCCAGTGCCAACCCCCTATAGGGAATGGCACTGGCACAGTTTCGTGATTTGTCATCTCTCTGTGCCACCTGTCGTGTCATGGCACTATCCTAGCACAGTTAATACAGCTCATAGGCGTCTTTTCCTTTCTGGAACTTGATTAGCTTGAGTTTCTCCGCTTCTTCAATTCGGCGATAAGCTGTTCGTCTGGAGAGGCCTTTCCCTTCGATTTTGTCACGCAAAATATCGCGTGCCACGGCACCTCCGC
>JAFAKL010000215.1 GCA_019235445.1 Verrucomicrobiota bacterium
TGGGCGATCAAAGCCGGAGGCGAAACAATCGATCTTCCAGGAGGTCCCGTCACCGTCGGTGTTGGCGGTGAATACCGCAGTGATGAATTCGTTCAGATCAAGGATATAAACAGCGCCAATTTCAACGTAGTCGGCCTGGGCGGAGGCAACGGCGGCGGTAAAGATTACATCTGGAGCGGTTATGGGGAACTCACGATCCCGATCCTCGGCGAAAAATTCTCGGCCCCCGGTGCTCGTTCCTTGCAGGTCGTTTTGGCTGAACGCTACGATGATTACAGTACCTTCGGCGGCGCCTGGAAACCGAAGATTTCCAGCCTCTATCGTCCGATGGACGACCTGACGTTCCGCGCAAGTTACGCGGAAGGTTTCAGGGCCCCGGCGGTCACCGAGCTGTTTGCGGGTGAGATCACCGGTTATCCATTTCTGGTCGACCCGGTCACCGGCCAGGAAGGCAACTTTCAGGCCCGCGCGTTTGGAAATCCAAACCTCAAAGCTGAGAACTCTTATAGCTACTACCTAGGAGCGATCTGGACACCAGGGAGCTCAGACCCGGACCATAGCTGGTGGGGTTGGGCGAACGGATTCGCAGCGTACGTTGATTGGTCCGAAATCACTAAGAGAAACGAAATAACACTCCTTAACCCACAATTCATACTGGCAAATGAAGCCCAATTCCCGGGCGCGGTGGTTCGTCTCCCAAACGGGACTATCGACTATATTAACGATCCGTACCTCAACCTGGCCTCGGTGAGAGTCGATTCATTTGATTTTGGGGCGGCCTACACGAGCAAGGAATACGCCTGGGGTAAAATCAGCGCAGAATTAGACGCCGCGTACATGTACCATGTGATGCAACAAAACCAACCCGGCACCCCGCTGGAGAACATCACGGACACCTTCAACACTCCCGATTTCAAAATGACGGCTGACATTTTTTACTCCAAGACCTTATTCCGTCTCGATACCTTCTCCACCGGGTTCACTCTGAACTATGTCGATTCTGAACACGACGAGTTCGATACCTTCCAAGGAGCCTTGCCTCCGGGAATGCGGAGCCTAACGGCCTTGTTCACCGGGTTGGCAGCTTCACCACGGTCGATTGGCAAATCTCTTACGAGTTCGGCCAAGCCGAAGAAATCACGCCGGAGACTCCTAAGCCCGGGTACAACAAGGATGGTAAGAGAATAGTCGGCGAGAAGGCCATTTCGCCCAAACTGGAGGCGTCGAGCGCTGGATGGCGACGTTGGATCGAGCATACGAAACTTATCTTCGGCATTAATAACCTGGGCGACGTGAGACCGCCATTCTCCGATGCCTTCGAAGGATACGACACCGCCTCCGCCAATCCGCTTGGCCGCTATGTTTACATCCAACTGGAAAAAAAATTCTGATTCCGGCATCTTCGCGGGCGATATTCGATGTCCTGAGGACGCCCGCTGGTTCGTCGTACGACTGAACCGCAACATGACCTGGTTCACTGATAAAAAAGTCGTGAAAAACATCGCCTCAGACAGTATGAGTGTACAAAGCCAGACCACAACCCAACACCAAAAGGAGGCCCCTATGTCTAGTATCGTATGGTTCGAAATCCCGGCAGACGACGTCGAACGCGCGAAGTCGTTCTACGGCGCGCTGTTCGATTGGAAAATAAACGATATCCCGGGAATGGCGAACTACTGGCACATTGACACGGGCGGGAGTGACGACGCGCCTGACGGCGGACTGATGAAACGCCAGCAACCGCAGCAACAAGGAATAACGAATTACATCGGCGTAGCGTCCGTGGATGAATCCGCGGCGAAAGTCGAGAAACTCGGGGGCAAGATCTGCACGCCCAAAACGGCGGTGCCCCAAATGGGCTACTTTGCAATCTGCCAGGATCCTGAAAAAAACACTTTCGCTCTGTGGGAAAAGAGCAACGACGCAAAATAGGGCTGGGGCCATCACTCGCTTCCTCCAATCGCCGGCGCTTCGATTCCTCTTCCTATCGGCGGCAGGACTCGCTGGTTGCGGAGGTTCAAAGGTGAACCCTCCTCTCGCGTCCGAAAAATGGACCTACGGCCGGTCAAGGGCCGGACGGCGAAAAATTTATTAGCTTGGCCTGCTATGGGAGATCGTGCATTGGACACTTGGGTTCTGCGGAATTTTCCGGATTCCAGCCCCGCCGAAATCGCCCGCGCTGCGGATCGAAGCGAGTTCCTCAACCTTCAAGAGTACCAGCGTGCGATCTGGCTTTGGCAGAGGCGCCCCTCAGAGGTCTGTATTTTGTTGCATCTGCTGATTTTCGGGGTTGGAGCACTCATTCACATTCCCCTGATTCTATTCGATAATTTCGTGGTGTTTGCGCTCTACCATACATTTTACGTCAGCCTGGTGATCGGCTGCGTAGGACGATTCGTTTGCTTTGAATCACGATATCGCCGGTGGAAGCAAGACTACCTGCGTTCCCTGGCCAGACTAGCTATCCAAGGCGACTCTCGCGACTAGTAGCTAGTGCATCGTCTCATCAGTGGGAGGCATACCGTTGGCTTCCCACTTAGGAGACGATGCACTAGAGAGCTGTCAGTGTCGAGGCCAGTCAATTTCCAGGATCAGTTGTCGAGGCCAAAAACAGGCTGCCCAACAACTGGCCGGCGCACAAGAGATCCTCGAAATGACCAGTAACTCTCCAGTTACCGCTGCCCTACGGCAGGTCTGAGTCTGCGACCGGCTTCAGCAGCGGGAGAGAAAGGAACTTCTCGATGCCAGTTTGGTCCGGTACCCACGGGTTTGCGTCCTTGATGTTGTCTTTCGTCACGAATACGGTGAGCGAGTAGTAAAGATGGCCCGACTCGGTGGTATGACCGATAACTCCGGTCAAAATCCGCAATCCCATTACCGCCTCCAGAGCCGGCGAACAGGTGTTGGATGCCTGGATTTCTCCGTTGCCTATGGCTTCCAGTCCGTAGGGCGCACCGTTGCACGACACCACCTTCACCTGGGAAAGCTTGCCGGCACGCTTCAGTGCAAGGATCGCGCCAATCGCCATATCTTCATTCTCAACATACAAGCCCTTCAAATCCGGATGCGCTGTAATGAGATCCTGAGCCGCATGTTGGGCCTTCTGCCGATTCCAATCCCCCGGCACCTGAGCGACAACCGTGAGCTGCTTGTTGTCCGCCAATCCGTTCTTAAACCCTTCCGCGTAGGCTTCAGCATCTCCGCGCCCCAACAGTCCCGTGATGATGGCTACCTTCCCCTCCGCCAGATGCTTTGCCAGCCAGGTTCCAACCTCCTTGCCGTATTCAATCAAATTGACCTGTTCGAAACCGGCCACTTTCGGAAGCAGGCTCTTGTCGTAGCCATACAACAGGAATATCGGCACATGGGCCGCATTGGCTTTGGCCACGTCGGCTGATTCTGCCGACAGCGAGACAGCGTACATCAGGATCCCGTCGACTTGCTTTGAGATTGCGTCCTCGACGTTCGCCAGTTCTTGCGACTGGCTGTTGTTCGAGAAGTAAGTAACTACCTTCGCACCCAGGCTTGGCGCTGCCATCACGGCTCCATTCTGCCCGTCCTGATAGTACGGATCCGGCCCGGGCCGCATAAAGGCAATGGTCAGGATCTTGCCGCCTGCAGCCGGAGTCGCCTCAGCTCCTGAGGAGGCGGCAGAAGCCGCGAAAAAACCGGCAAGCAGCAGGCTCAGCAAGCGCGCAGGCATCGAGCACGCAAGTTTACATTTCTTCGACAATCCGATAGTTAGTTGGGAATGCATTTGGGGGCTTTCAGATTTTAGTTAGTTGTGTGTATGGATGTTAGTAATGGGAACTTTTGCAGGTACCAATAAAAGAACATAGTCGATCATCGATTTTTCTGCACCATGACGGCAATTAAGACGATAACACCGAGAGCGATATTTTGGTAGTTCGCTCCTACCGACATCAGATTAAGGCTATTGGAGACCACACCAAGCAACAAAACTCCCTGCAATGATCTCCACGCTCCTCCTCTCCCTCCGATGAGGGGAGTTCCACCAATCACCGCCGCAGCAATGGATTGTAGCTCCAGGCCGGTACCAATGTTCGCTTCCGCGGCGTTCAGGATGCCACTTAAGGTCAGGGCAGCAATCCCAGAGATTACACCGGCCAGCGTGTAAATATAAACCTTGGTACGTTTGATCGGGATACCTGACAGGTAGCTTGCCTCTTCATTGCCTCCGATCGCGTAGGCGGTTCGACCTAAGGGCGTCCGGGCCAGAAAGAGTGCGGTGAGCACGACTATGATAAATAGCAGCACCACCGCTGTCGGAATACCGAAAAAGATCGTTCCACCCAAGATGGTAGCGAGAGCCCCCATATCGTTGACCGGACTGCCCCCGGTCACGAGTTCGGCAATCCCCTCTAATAACGTAAGCATCCCTAAGGTGATGATAAAAGGATGGGCCCGGTTCTGAGCAACCAGCAGGCCGTTTATCAGACCGATGGCCGTCGCGCAGCCTAAGGCGGCGAAGCAATCTACCCAGAGCGGCACGCCATGCAGGAAGAGCAAGCCTGCCGTCACACCGGACAAGGCGACATTGCTCCCAACCGACAAATCGATTCCTCCGGAAATCAGGACAATCGTTTGTGCCATTGTCAAAATGCCGAGAACAGCAATCTGAGATAGCACGTTCGCGATATTAGAGACCGTCAGAAACACCGGTTGAAAAATCGCGGTGATAATTATCCCAACGACAAGTACTACGGTTGTTCCATACGTTGTCCAATCGATCCGGAGGCGGTCTGCCGTGCGGTGCGGCTCCTTCTGCGCCGGCCGGTTTTTGGCTTCCAGCTGATTATTGCCACCTTTTTCTGGACTCACTCAGATTCCCCCACGCCTAACGTTAAATTCAATACCTGTGTGTAATCCGCCTCTTCCGCAGACAGGTCATCGACAATCTGTCCTTCCCGCAGGACAATCATCCGGTCCGTGAAAAGAAGCAGATCCCGGATGTCCGTTGAGATCACCAGAACCGCCTTTCCGGTTGCGGCGAGCTCCCGCACGATTCGATGAATCTCCTCCTTCGCGTTCACATCGACTCCTTGAGTCGGTTCTTCAAGAATTAGCACTCGCGCCCTGGCCTGCAGCGCTTTGGCCAAGAGCACCTTTTGCTGATTGCCGCCGCTGAGTTTGGAGACTTCTCGCATGATCGACGGAGCCGCAATACGAAGCACCGACACGTATTTCTGAGCCGTCTGCGCCTCTTCTCTGAGCTGCAAAAGACCAAATCTCGTGATCGACGGCAGATCAACCAAGCTGATATTTTGTGCGATGGACAATTGAGCGACGACACCGTCGCGAGCCGGATTTTCCGGGACTAAAAACACTCCCTGGGCGATTGCCTCCTGCGGGGAGCGGGCGGTGAAGGGAGTTCCCTCCAGGAGCACCTCACCGGACACGGGCTGCATCAAGCCGAACAAAACCTGGGCGATATCGTGGGTACCTGATCCCAGAATACCTGTCAGACCGACCACCTGCCCTGGAGGCACAGACAAACTGACATTCCGCAGAACCGGCCCGGCAGTCAGCCCGCGAATTTCCAGGAGCGCCTCCTCCGCGACCAGCGCTTCCATCGGAACCTCCGAGTTTGCTTCCGCCATGCCCGCCGGAATCGCCGCAGGTTCGGCGACCCGTTGAGGGTCGTGGCCCGCCATCAGATTCACCACAGCGCTCTGGGTAAGGTCGCTGGTCGATTGAGTTGTCACGAGCCTGCCGTCCCGCAGGATAGTGATACGATCGGCAAGCCGAAAGATCTCTTCCAGATGATGGGAGATGTACAGGATACTGATGCCGTGCGAGCAAAGATCACGGATCAGCTCAAAGAGACGCTCAATCTGTTTCGGCCCGAGGGCGGCGGTCGGCTCGTCGAGGATGATAAGTTTTGCCTGGCGATAGAGTGCCTTTGCGATGGCGATCTCCTGTTGCAGGGCGGGGGTCAATTCAGCAACCCTCTTTCTAAGATCAACCTTAACCCTGAGACGGTTCAGGAGGTCCCCGGCGATACGATAGGTGGCGGATCGATCGATCAGGAATCTGGTGCGACGCGGTTGTGCTCCCAGCAGAATGTTTTCTGCTACCGAAAGCATAGGAACCAGCTGCTGGCGTTGATAAACCACGGAGATCCCGTACGCCGAAGCATAAGAGGGCGAATATTCCTCAAAAACTTGGCCGTTGAAAATAATCCGCCCGCTATCGGGCGGCTGTGCCCCGGAAATGATTTTTACCAAGGTGGATTTACCAGCTCCGTTTTCTCCGACCAGCGCATGAACGCGGCCTGGATTAACCTCCAGGCTGACGGAACGCAGGGCCCGAACTCCAGGAAACTGTTTACTTACGTTCTCTACCTTCAACATGGGGTGCGACGTCGTCCAATCGTACGCTGCATTGTCGTCGGGCGCGGGACGCCGGGAAGTTGCGAGCGGGCGAGCTTTATACCATCACGTCCACTCTTTTGCCAGAAGCCGCCGACTGCAGACCCGCCTCAAGAACTTTGATGCATTTCAGGCCATCTGAAAAGTTCGGCTCGATGGGCAGGTCCTTGTCGATCGCATGGATGAAATCCACCACCGCATGAACAAACGAGTGCTCGTAACCGATGATGTGGCCAGGAGGCCACCAATTGCTGATATAAGAATGGGACGGTTCTGTAACCATGATTGTTCTAAATCCCTGAACGTAGTCGGGCTCCACCCGTGAGTAATACTGAAGCTCGTTCATGCGTTCGAGATCGAAGGCCAGTCCTCCGTTGCTTCCATAAATTTCGAAAGTGTTTCGGTTTTTCCGACCCGAGGCAAAGCGTGTCGCCTCGAATGAGCCAACTGCGCCATTGGTGAATTCCACATTCATCAGGGATGCATCTTCCACCGTGACTTCCCCGAACTCATTCGAAGTCGCCGACTCTCCAGCAGCGAAGGTCCCCGCTCCTTTATGGGCGAGCGGCCGTTTCTGGACAAACCTGGCTGTCAGGCAGGCCACCGTAGCAATGTCGCCCACTAAATAGTGCGCTAAATCAACGCTATGCGAGTTGAGATCGCCATGTGGGCCCGACCCCGCCGTCTCTTTCAGCAAATGCCAGGTGAGCGGAAAATCAGGATCGACAATCCAATCCTGCTGATAGGCTCCCCGCCAATGAAAGATGCGCCCGATTTTACCCTCGTCTATCAATCGCCTGGCGAGCCGGACCGCGGGACACCGGCGGTAGTTGTGATTTAGATAATGTTTAATGCCAGCCTGCTGCGCCGCCTCTAGCATTTGCTGCGCGTCGGCAACGGTCAGAGCCATTGGCTTTTCACAGAAGATGTGTTTCCCAGCCTCTGCAGCCGCCTTCGCTACTTCGCAGTGCAGGTGTTGAGGCAGCGATATGTCTACTATGTCGATGTCATCGCGCACTACAATTTTGCGCCAGTCTGTTTCAATTTGCTCCCATCCCCAACGCTCGGCGAATGCGCGCAGCGGCTCCTTTTCGCGGCCGCAGGCCACTTTCAGGACCGGTTGACTTTCAACGTCAAAAAACCGCCGGGCCTGAAGCCAAGCATTCGAATGAGCTTTGCCCATGAATCGATAGCCAATAATTGCTACGCGCAATTGCGTACTCATTTCTGGGAGATCTGTCGGTAAGTTAACTGTTCCTGTCTAATCTCTTAAGTCGGACGTTACTTCTTTGAGATATCGGATACTTTCCTCGATCATCTTCTCCTCTTGGCCCTCGTAGTCCGGATGAGGCATGTCCTCCTCAAACGCTAAAAATCCCCGGTATCCATTCTGATGCAGAATCTCAGCGATCTCCCTGATCTGGATCAATCCGGTCCCTGCCGCGACCGAGGAAAAGTAAAACCACTCCTTGACATTAACCCCTTTGACCGGGCGCAAATCTTTCACGTGCGTCGCATGAACATGTTTCGCCAGTTTTTTCGTAGCTTCCACCGGATCGTCGAGAACCCGCAGGAAATTCGCCGTGTCCAAATTAACCCCGAAATATTCAGAATGAACGGCCTCCACCAGCCATTTTATTTCGTCCGCGTTATAGTCGATATGATTTTCAACAGCTAATTTGACACCTTTTTTCTCGGCCGCCGCAGTGGCCTCCTTGAACCAGGTAGCCAGTTTTTCCAACTGCGGTTCGTGCGGTTGGAAGCGAAACATCAGGCTGCTTCCCACCACCCGCATGACTGGGGCACCAAGAGCGACCGCGTGGTCAATGTGCCGGATCATCTCGTCTTTTGCTTTCTCGTTACCTCCGGCCTCGAGCCCGTCCGGGTGACCCCAGGCGTAGACTCGATCGAAACCGCGATCATCGAGCTTCCGACGCAGCGTCGTGAGGTAGGAAGGCTCGAAATCCGGGAAAAAACAGGATTCAAGGCTCACGCCATCGCACCCCAACTGCTTCGCGCGGTCCAAGAAGGAGTCCATGGTGTAGTGTTTTGGCGCAGGTCGCTGGTTTGGGTAAACCTCGCCGAAAAACCGGTGATAGCTGTAGCTGTCAATACCTACTTTCATTTGAATGGAGAAGATCCGTTATCACGCTGAGGTGTGATTTGCTTAAGGTTCTGCCCAGCAAAATGGGCCCTTTGGCTAACCTGTTCGGGACCAGAGCGGGCGGTAATGGTTCTGTACGAGTGGCTTTGGGGGAGATGCAAAACTTTAGATCAAGATCCCACTTTTAGCAAAGCAACAACTCCGGCTTCTTGCGACCATAGGCGTAGGTTGCGATCCCGGGGCACGCAAGACGCGTCAAAGTTGTCCATGCCGGGAGCAAACTAATAGGCGTTTTAAGGTATTGCAGGTCGCGTTCGCATGAGGGATGATGAGTGCCGTTTACCCCATCGGGTCGTTGGCAAGGGCTGGGAGCTTTTTAATGGCGGCAATTTGTCCACTACTCATCAGAGATTGGCTAGACAGGAGATGACATGAAAGCAAAATTGGTCCCTCTTTTTTTTTGAACCAGGTCGAGATCAGGGATTTGACGATCAGCTAGCCGCCTTGCGTGAACTTCTAACGGGAGAAGCAGAACTGCTTCCACCAGTCGCTCTGGGATCTCAATTGCCCGCCGCGGACGCCGTCCTTTTCCCCCAGTTCCTGGGCGAGGGCTATCGCCGCGTCCAAGATTTTCGGCGCATCAGCATTCCGATTTTGGTAGTTACCTCAGAATTCGGAACTGTCTCGATGTGGGATTGGGAACTCATCTCCTACCTGCAGGCGGAAGGTGTGCAATGCATCGGGCCTAACAATCTCGAGGAAACTAAAATGTTGTGCCGCGCGTTAGGTGTCCGGCGCGAATTAGAAACATCGAAATTCATAGTGTATCAGGATAATCCGGGAGAAGGCCAACAAGCCCCTATCTTCAAGAGGTTTTATTGGTGGGAGAGTGAATGCACCCGTCGCATGACCGAGAAGTTTGGCATCACAATTGAAAAGCGCAGTTATAAAGAGTTAGGCCAGCGCGCGAAGCAGATCGATGACGCTTCCGCGCTTGAAATAAGCCGCGGTTGGAAATTACCCGAAAGCGACTTATCGGACCAGGCAGCAACGGCCGCAGCTCGCCTTTACCTGGCTGTCCGGCGAGACATCCAGAACGAACGCCAGTTGGTAGCGATCGGAATGAATTGTCTGAACGAATCGCACTTTTCCGATAGCACTCCGTGTCAGGCGTGGAATCGGCTTTACCAGGAAATGGGTCTGCTTTGGGGATGCGAGGCTGATACGGTTTCGATGCTTTCCAAGTTCATCCTGCATCGCACTCTTCGCGCCCCGATTTTCATGACCAACCTTTATCCCTTTCTGCTCGGCCAGGCAGCTTTAAAGCACGAGCGCATTGCGAGTTTCCCGCGAGTGAACGGAGATCCAGACAATTACGTCCTGATCGGGCACTGTGGCTATATGGGCGTCATACCCCAGCCTTTCGCCAGTGAATGGAAGTTGCGTGCGAAGGTTCTCGCCATTGTCGATAAAGACGCTAACGCGATTGATGCGCGGATCCCAGAGGGTGATGTGACCTTGGCAAAACTCGCATCCACATTCGACAAAATGACCGTCGCGGAGGCGACCTTGGAAGGCTACGCACAATTTCCGAACTCAGATTGTCGGAATGGCGGGATTG
>JAFAKL010000479.1 GCA_019235445.1 Verrucomicrobiota bacterium
GCAGAGCTCGGCTCGATGCAGGTGTCCGAGGAGGTAAAAGCGCTTTTCACGATGGGGATTGATGTAGTGCCTTATCTGCTTGTCCCGCGATTTCTCGGGTTTCAAATCATGCTGCCGATCGTGACGTTGGTGAGCATCTATACCTCGCTTGTGGGAGGTTGGTTGCTTTGCGGCATCGTCTTGAAAATGAGCGTCTCCGACTACATCTACTACGTGTTTGATGGAGCAAGTTTCTGGAGTGTCCTGGTGGCAATGGCGAAGAGCGTCCTTTTCGGGTTTCTGGTTGCCACGATCGCATTTTACAAAGGTCTCAATGTCCGAAACGGATCGCGCGAAATCAGTGAAGCGACGACCCAATCCGTCGTCTCTGCGGTCATCGTAGTGATGATCGCCGACGCCGTCGTCACCTCGTTCCAGCTTGTTTGACAATGAGCGATAGCGATAGCGCGATCGGACCAGGAAAAGGAAAGGCGGCTACTCCGGAATTACCAACTCCCATCCTCGAAGTGCTCAATCTGATAAAGGTTTTTCCCAACGGGCGGACTGTCCTCAACGGGATCAGCTTCCAAGTCTTTCCGGAAGAGACTTTCGTGATCCTTGGCGGAAGCGGGTGCGGCAAGAGCACGCTCTTGAATATTTTGATCGGAGTTCTCGAACCAACGTCCGGCGAGGTCCGTATTTTTGGGGAGAACCTGCATCGGCTGCAAGGTGACAAGCTGAAGGCATTACACGTCCGCTGCGGGATGCTTTTTCAATCCGGGGCCCTGATCGAATCACTATCGCTTCTGGGGAATGTGCACCTTCCTCTTCGCGAGCATTATCGCAGCGTGGACCCTGCGGTTCTGATGGAGACAGCGCGCCTGAAACTCCGGATGGTGGGACTTGAGGAGCATGGTTCAAAGCGACCTTCGGGGATTAGCGGCGGAATGAAAAAGCGCGTCGCCCTTGCGCGAGCTCTCGCGCTGGATCCGGACCTCGTCTTCGCCGACGAGCCTACCTCCGGTCTTGATCCGGTCAGCACGCAGGAAATCGACGAAATGTTTATGCGTCTGACTAGACGGATCGGCGCCGCCGCCATCGTCGTGACTCATGATATAGCGAGTTTTTTCCGAATCGCTCACCGAGCGATTATGCTGGGCTCTGAACGCGACGGCGCGCTTCAGGGCCGGATCATTTTACAAGGGGACACGCAGAAGTTCCGCGCCTCCGATCACCCGATCGTCCGAAGGTTTCTCGATTTTGACCGGGGAGGACAAGATCACTTAGATGCTGTTGCGAAATGTCCCGGAGGGACGGTGCGATCGTAGCCTGGCACGAAGTGCCTGGGACAGCGCCACCCCAAAGAGCCGTCCCCTAGGTACGGTGTGATTCGTGCAGGTGTGCGCACCGATTCGATGAATGGAGTGACGAAATTTCGGATACGAAAACTGAATGGGATTAGCTGCGCCCGATCATACCGTACCCTACGGGACGGTTCTTTCGAGGGACGCTTTCCCAGGCACTTCGTGCCAGGCTACGATCGGTGTTGTCCCTACGGGAGGCGTCGGCAACATTTCGCAACAGCAGCTAGCAGAACGATCCCACCTTGTTCCATTTGCCCATGTCAATTTTATCCTCGAATCTGGGGGAAGATGAGCGACGATGATCCAAAGAAAAGGGGAATCAGGCTAATCGTTGGCCTTGCGATCGTCACACTGTTGTTCGCGGGTCTTTTCTTTGGCGTGGAAGAGAATCCTTTCCGGAAGCCTTTTCTCACCTTTACGGTGCGTTTCGATGATGTTTCGGGAATTCACGAACACTCCAAGGTGACATTTCTTGGGATTCCGGCGGGGTACGTCAAGCAATTGGATTATGCGCCGGGAAACCGGCAAACTGCAGTCAGGGTCGAAGTGGTAATCGACAGGAAGCTATACATTCCAGCCGGAGTTGGGGCCTATCTGGAACCGACCTTGCTCGGCGATGCGTCGATTGCGCTGCGACTCCCTCCGCCCGCGGCGAGCGGTGCCGCAGAGCCCCAGACGGCGAGTGAGGATGAGGCCAAATTGGCTGACGGCGCGGTGATTGACGGGCGGCGTGCCACCAAACTGGAGGCGGTGCTGCCAGGATTTGACGCAACGATGGCCAAAATAGAGGCTTATGGTGTTTCAGCGGACCAACGTTTATCGACCATCGGAGGGGTCATCGACCGAGGCGTCGGCGCTCTCAACAGCCTCTTTCTAGAAAAAGGCAGCGATGGCCAGACCAAAATCGATCAACTCATTGCCAGCCTGCAAGAACTTATCAACGGTCCGGAAGGGAACAAAGATCAATCGATTCGAGGTCAGCTTCAGGCGGTCGTGGCCAACCTGATCGCCAGCAGCGAGAACATCCGCAAATTGTCTGATCTTCAAGGCAAGGAGCAGGGTGGCATCGGGGAGGTGTTGCGAGTCTTTGAGGAGACGGCCAAACGATTGAGTGAAGATGCGGAAACGGCGCAAAAACTGATCGGCAAAATGGGTCATACCAGTGAAGCCGTCACGCAGGCCAGTGAGCAGGTAAGAAACCTGGCCGCGACCACCACGCAAGCGGTCCAGCAATTTAATAGCCGCCCATTCCATTACCTGACCACGACGAGATCGATGCCAGCAAAAGAAAGCAGGGGTCCTTAACGACGAGCTCGAATCCGGAAACTTGCCCATGGATGAGTTTTCCCAGCGAAAGGAGCTAGCCTACCGGTGTCTGATTGATGCCGCAAGATCGCTCAGCGGTGCCGCCGATAGAGACGAGCTGGTCGGACAAATCCTGGTCTCTTCGCGAGATGTGATGCAATGCTTGGCTTGCTCGATTTCGTTACCCGATGCGCAGACCGGGGATTTGGTCATCCGCGGCACCCAAGCCGAGCTCAAGGGCCAGGTTCTTCGAGTGCCTCCCGGAAAAGGTATCGCGGGGCGGGTGTATAGAACCCGCGTGCGCGAAAACATCGCAAACGCCCAGAGAGACTCCGATCATTATGCCGGGATTGGCTTGGAGACGAACACCCCCGCGCAGGCAATGCTTACCATACCGTTGTTGGATGGGGAACTCTGTCATGGCGTGATGCAGGCCTTGAACCCGATCGATCGGAGACGGTTTGATGCGTTTGATGAAGAGGTTTTCCTCGCGTTCGGCTCGCTTATTGCTGCGACATTGACACGGATGCAGGTCCAGGATCAGGCGAAGCAGAAAGAAATCGAGGAGGCGTATCGGCAAGCCGAATTGTCGATCGCTCGGCAAGCGCAGTTTTCATTCATGCCGGCTCCACTATTTGAGCGCGAGAATCTCAAAATCCAAGTCTTCCAGGAACAGGCCGCAGATATCGGCGGAGACTTCTATGCGTACCATGAAACCGGCGATGGTTGCCTGCTGGTTGCGGTCGGCGATGCGAGCGGGAAGGGTATTCCTGCGGCACTCGAATCCGCGCGAGTTTGCACTTTGATCTCGCTGACGGAAAAGTCCTGCACGGCCGAACGGTTATCTGAATGGCTGGCCGATCTGAACAATGTGCTTCAAGCAAGTGCAGAGAAGGCCGGAAGTCTGACGACCCTGGCCGTGCTGCTGATCGATGGCAAACGTCGCAGAATTTCGGCCTGCAGCTTCGGGCAATTTCGTCCTCATTACCTGTCGCGCAGCAATGATTGGCGAGAATTGACCTGCCCGGTTCATGCGCCGTTGGGCGTTTTCACCGCGCCAAGGTTCGCTGTCAGCACGGTTCCGCTCTCCATCGGCCGGCGGTGGATTCTGCTGACCGACGGTTTTGTCGAAGCCCGCAACAGCGAGGGGACGCAGTTCGGAGCCGTTGCTCTGGGCAGGGCCTTTTCCAGGGCTCAGCAAGAGGAATCAGACCTGCTCTTGGCGCTGGAAGAGAGCTGGCGGGAATTCAGCAGGAACGGACCCGAGCGCGATGACGCTACCGCGGTCCTGATTACCGATTCTTCCCCGCTGCCCCGGCCCTCTTTCGGATGCGAAATTTCTCCAGAGAAAATACCTGATTTGCGTTTTTTCTGTGAACAATGGGCGGCATGTTCCGGACTGGGGGAAGTCGAGGCATACCAGGTCGTGCTCGCGTGCGACGAGATGTTTACCAACGTCTTTAAGCATGCCTATAATTCCGAGCCGGGGCCTGTCCAATGTGAGGCAAACCTTGATCTGAACTCTCTTACCTTCCTCATCACGCATTGGGGCGTCGGACTGAGTTCGGAAACACAGGTACCCCTAGCGCCGGAGCCGTCCCGGGTCGGAGGTTACGGCCTCCCATTTATCCGCCGGGTTTTCGATGCGGTTGAATTCGGGACTCACGAAGCGTGCTCCACGGTGCGCCTCAGCAAACGCGTCTTACCCGTGGCGGCTTCCGCAGAATAACCATCGTGCGTTCTCGGTGGCCTCCGCGCGATAGTCTCCTAACTCACCAGCATTCCTTCACGCGCCAAAGATTGAAGCCCTTCACGCACGCGGCGTTCTATGATGGCGGGGACTTCCATCATGTTTTCTACTAACGCCCCATTCTCGAAGACCTCGCCGTGGCCGGCTCTAACATATTCTACCAAGTCGCGGGTGAGCATTTCCTGGTCGCGCGTACCATCCAGGAGTTGAACTAGCCGACGGCTCAGCGCATCCGGGAACTTTATTGAGGCATGAAGCTGGTTCGTGGCGAAATCGCCACGCTCCAAAAGAAATCTCGTCAATCTGCTGGTCGACGGGCGTTGACTAACCACGTTGGTGACCTCGTGGGGAGCGACCTGTAATTGTAGAAAACCGGCCCGGTAAGCTACCGTCAGGGCCTCGGCAAGGGTCCTTAATTCGTCGGTTCCTGCCCGACCAACTTCTCCGCTAGCTGATTGTGCTCGCGCGTGATCGAGCAGCGCTTCGAACGACAGAGCGACTGGCCAGTGCGACCAGAGAGACTTCATCGCGGCGTAGATCAGGGGATGGCTGGTCTCCAGTTCTGCTCCACTAGCGCGTCGGAACAAGGCGCGCTCCGCCCGACTCTCGCCGCCAGTCTCCGGTGCTGCATCGCAGGACGCGTAAAGTTCTCGAACCCGTTCAACCAAAATATTCGGCGCAAGCTTCAATTCTCCGTGGCAAAGCAGCGTCTCGCGGAAGGCGGAACCGCGCACAAAATCCTTGTATTGCTCCCGCACGACTTCCGGCGCTCCCTCAAGTTCCTTCATTCTTTCCATCACGTTTGGAGCGAATTTTCCTGGCTGTAACTCGTTCGCACGGGCTTCTCCGACAAACTGCAAACCATGACGGAAGGCGGCAGTGATGAATTCGTGAAAATAGAAAGGCTGATTGATCTCACTCAAATCGTCATGGAAGAAAGCTTCGTCCACGCATTGGAGAGTTCTCTCAAATTGTGCACGGATCGCTGCAACGTAGTAATCCGGCTTTGGCGTGGATTCCGCCAGGAACTTCAGCAGCCCGCGGGCCTGCCCAACCTTATCGACTGGATCCTCGAACCCAGCCGTGTGGAAACGCATCATGCCTCGGACCAGATCACGCAAATGGTTCCCCGGATAAGCGTTATAACTAATGTATGCCACACCCTGAGGATTGAGCATCTCCCGACAAATCGCCAAAATGCGCTCCCGCACAGGTTGCGGAACCCAGGAATACAGACCGTGCGCAATAATGAAATCAAAACGCCCAAATCGCTCAGGATTTGCGTCGCAAAGGTCCATCGCGTGGAGACTGACGTTTCGCAGGTCCAGCTCTATCACGGATGCTTGACCAGAAGCAATCGGACGCTGCGCCAGGTCAAGACCGATAAACTCGCTTGTCGGCAGCTGAAACGCCATCCCGATGATGTTGGCGCCTACTCCACAACCCAATTCCAGGACCCGACACCGATGGATCGGCGCCGGTTGCATCCCACGGAGAAAAGCGACGGTGGCGAGTCGGTTCGGGTGCGTTTGCGGAAATACCGCCGCCGGATACAAAACTTCGTCGTACACCGTGAGAGCGTCTCCGACCCCCTTCATACTCTGAGGGTGAGATAACGAAATAGCACTCGACAAGCCAAAATAGATCCTGTCTGTTGGCGTTCAGATCTAGCGTCCATGATTGTCGCAGAAGAGCTGCTGAGGTCAATTTCCGATGATGCTCCCTGTGGGGAAGATTTATCTTATGATCCTGCTCTCCAGGAGCTCGAGACCCTGGCGCGTGGCAAGCCGGAAACGCAATTCTCGGCCGCAGAGCCGCCGAATTGGAAAGAGTTGCGAGATCGATCTCTGGAGCTCTTCGCTCGGTCGAAGGATCTGCGTATCGCGATCACGCTGGCGGTGGCATCATTGGAGCTTGACGGTTTGTCCGCTTTCCGGGAAAGCCTGTTGCTGCTTAAGGGTCTGCTTGAAAGATACTGGCCTGCTGTTTATCCGCAGCTCGACGCGGCGGATGACAACGATCCGTTGCAGCGGATGAATATCGTCGCTTCGATAGCGATGCCCGTCGGTACTTATGGTGACTCGGTTCGGATGCTGGAACGGCTTCGGGGGCTACCCTTATGTGATTCCGTTCAAATGGGACGGTACAGTCTGGCTCAGATCTTGCGTGCCGAATCCGGAGGGCTGGCCCCGGGCGACAAAACAGAAATCAAAATGCCCCAAATCGATGCCGCCTTTCGCGACTCCAAGCAGGAAAAGCTGAGCGAGACTTATCAGATTCTGAGTGATTGCATCGAGTTGGTGCAGGGCATTGATCACTCAATCACGCTCGCTGTGGGAGCCACCCAAGCGCCTGACTTAACTCCCCTTTCGAGTGAGCTCATCTCCATGCGGAGTCGGGTCGCTCCTTTTATCAGGGCAGGGAGTCTGCCGACGGTGGTTTCGGCGACTGAAGCTCACGAAGGTG
>JAFAKL010000293.1 GCA_019235445.1 Verrucomicrobiota bacterium
GACCGTATCGATTTAGATATGCCCCTTACGCCAGTCCGGCTCGGACCGCCTTGCCGGCGGCCCATTTTGATCGCAACGAATGGCATGTGATTTCGGCGACAGTACACCAGTGCATTGGCGGAGTCGGATTTTTGCGGTGAATGCCGCTCTTGCCGGTTAGGGTTTAGCAATCAGTGTCTGCAGAAGCGGGGTGACATGGGATTCAACCGCGATGGCGGATCCGGGTTAGTCTCTCGATTTCTGTTCGTGTCATTTTTAATTGCCCTTTGGAGCGTCCACGAATTGATGCAGGTGGCTATCGGTCCATCCCATTACAATCTGAAAGACGTCATGCAGGCGATTGAGGTTGATACTGCCTGGTACCTGTACACGCCGCCAAATAGCGGGCCCGCTGCCACGCAGAGTAATTTTGAACCGTAGATGGGCAGGTTTTGTGCGGGCTGCCTTTTTTTGGGTGCAACACTGGATTGCTTAAAGACGTCTTGACAGCGAAATAGTCAACGGCATATCGCGCTAATGACTGAGCCTTTCGCCCCCGAGAGCCCATTATGCTTGATTGCACTAGAGAATGGGATGGGCTTCTATCAGGCAGAGCCGCGAGGTTCATTTAAGAGGAAGGAAGTCACATTGGGCGACTCGACTAACCAGCAAGACTCCCTACGTAGAGTTGCGATCATTGGAAGTGGTCCTGGCGGTTTAGTCGCTGCGAGGTACCTCAAACAGCACGGGTTCGAGCCGGTGGTCTTTGAACAAGCCGACGAGATCGGTGGGCAGTGGAACGTTCGCTCGGCCCACAGCGGAATCTGGCCTTCCATGGTCACCAACACGAGCCGGTTGCTAACCTGCTTTAGCGATCTCGCTCCAGAACCGTCGGCTCCGATATTCCCGCCCAATCAGGAGATCCTCGCCTATTTGAAACGCTATGCACGATTGTTCGGCCTCCTTTCCCATGTCCGCTTTAATACCCGTGTCGAGTTGATCGAACGGGATCCCGACGGCGGCGGATGGCTGGTTCGATCCAGCGCCGCAGAAAAAAGGAGCGAGAAATTTCTATATGTCGTTGTTGCTTCAGGTCGCTTCAACAAACCCCTCGTCCCATCGCTGCCGGGGCTCGAATTGTTTCGCGGTGCGGGTGGCACGCTCCACAGTTTTGATTACAAAGATCCAGAGAGCTTCCGGCACAAACGCGTGCTCGTGGTGGGTTGCGCCATCAGCGCGCTCGAAATTGCGAGCGACCTTGCAATGCTTGGCACATTGCGCGTAGTCTCCACCTTCCGACGCCAGCGTTACGTCATGCAAAAGCTGGTGGCCGGAGTGCCAGGCGACGCACTCGCGTTTACCCGCTTTGCGGCGCTTAACGCTGAAGTGACTCCGAAGGAAATCCTTAGTAAAACGACGCAGGACTATATCCTACGGGTGTTTGGCAGTCCGGAGCAGTTCGGTGCGTTCAGACCGGCTGGTGATTTCTTGAGTGTTGGAAGGGCTTTGAGCCAGCACTTCCTGCCACTGGTCGCTGAGGGTCGGATTGCCGTCAAGCCCTGGATCAGCGAAATCCACGACCGGAAAGTTCGATTCCTCGATGAAAGTTCGGAAGAATTTGACGCCATCATTTTTGGTACCGGCTTTGAGTTGAGCATGCCATTTTTGAATCCCACAATCTCCAGTGTCCTCGATCTGGACACTCAACACGCCGACCTTTACAAGCACACATTTCATCCGGACTTAGCCGGTCTTGCTTTCCTGGGTCTCTGGGAGCAAACCGGACCCTATTTTCCTCCGTTAGAGCTGCAGGCCCGCTGGATCACATACGTCTGGAGCGGAATCGTGCCGTTTCCGCGGCGCGATCAAATGAATGCCGGAATAGCAGCATACCGGTCAAAGCGAGGAGAATCGCAGCTGCAGGCGATGCATCTCATGGCTCTGTTATTTGCGCGCGAAGCAAACGTCGAACCCGATCTAAGGGAGTGGCCGCAGTTGGCTCGGGCGTTATTGTTTGGTCCACTTTCAGCCATTTCATTCCGATTGAGCGGCCCGGACCACCTCCGGGACGCTGCAGAACGCGTCGCGACCGAATCGCGAGTGCTAGGGACCGTCAGGAGTGCCGTGTTTTCAAGTGAACAGGTGGCGCAGCTTCAAGTCCTCGCCGATGCTCGCAGAGACTCGGAGTTTGCCAGGTTTGTGGACCGGATCGCGAAATCGCCGGAGATCGTGTCGCACTAGGCGCTTTGCGCTGACGGCTACTTTGCAGCAGTGGCAATATGCGCGGAAGAGCGGGCCACGAGGTCGTCATCGTGCCGACGGCTGCCGCCTTATTGCGAGGGCGCGTGGAACCAATCAACGCTAGTGTCCTGTCCCCTAAATAAGAGGTATATTACCGGCCCCGGCCCAGATGGTTGCGATGAAAATGGGGCGGCAGCCGCGTTGCTCGTCGTTACGTATCGATAAGATATGCTCCCTCCTTGCGCCTTGCCGACGGCCCATTTTGATCGTAACAATATACCTCTTATTTAGGGGACAGGACACTAAGGGAGGTTGGTCACAATAAAGCGTGGATTCAGCCAGAATGTTTAGGCCAGTCTTGAGCGCTAATTCACGTCGAGATCGTTGACGCTCGGCAACATCGGGTACTTCCCGTGCGGTTCCGTCTGATACCAGTAGACGGTCGACGCAATATCGTCCTGTAAGGGGAGATAACGCGGTCCCTTCTCGAAGTTGGGTGGCCAATCACGCCAACCAAGCGCCTGGATAGTCACGCGCAAATCTTGCTTGAACCGAATAGGATCAGCGATATGCCACCGATAAAGACCGAAACGCTGCTGGCTGGCGTACAGGCCATCAGGCTTGATCACCTGAGCCAACCCTGAGTAGGGCGACGAGAACGCGCCGTACTGCCCTTTTGGAAATTCAAAATTCCAAGCGCCACCGAAGTAATCTTCGGTTCCCGTACCGCATATCGTGGGCCAGTCCTTGTCGCCATCCATAAAGAACTTGATCTCGCCTTCGCCCCACCAGCCATTGTTGCGGACGCCCCACGCCAGGTATGTGCCGACGTAGTGGCCTTGCCCCGTCACGCCGTCAACCAGGGTGTGGTTTTGTTTGTAAGGGAGCGGATTGCTGCGCCTCCATTGGGCGTGAAAGTAGGATCGATCGGCGTGCACCTCCGTTAACGCATAAGTGACCTGGTAGTAGAAGCCGTGCACCTCCTCATCTCCGAGATTTTCGACTGTTATCCGCGCATGCCTGCGAAACGGCATTTCCCAGTAGCTGTTGAAGCCGCCCGCCGGATTGACGCAGATCGCCAGCGACGAAATGTTGCATCGTTGAGTCCAGCCATTACAGAAAAAGTCGCCCACGGGGACTTCAACCGATGGCGTTTCTTCATTGTCCCAATAAAAGCGCAGGATGAGACGTCGCCAGTGCGTAGGAAAAACCGTAAGCCAGATGTGCTGGATCGCCCCAGGACCGTCGATGTCGGCCAGGGTTGCTGTCTCCTTGCCCGCGACATTGATCGACGGCGAAACTTTCCAGGTCCGCCCCAGTTCGCGGGATGGAATGCTGCCCGTCCCCTCGATTGCCATGCCGGCCTGACCCTTGGCGCCGGTAAAGTTTTCGGCACTGATTGAACGTGTTTCTGCGTTGGAAAGACGTGAGAGGTTGCCCATATGGCTTCCCAATCCGTCAAAAGAGAGATCCATCTTCGCCTCCTGTTGGTCGGTAGTTTGCGCACAGTTTGATTATGTTCATTCGGAGCGACGCGTCGATCATGCTGACGGGTTCATCGGCGAGAATCAACTTCGGGCCTGGGATAAGGCCGCGTGCGACGGAGATGCCTTGAAGTTCGCCGCGGGAGGATTGATTGGGATATTTCTCAGCAACTGTATTAATTTCGACCCCAACCGAGGACAAGGGCTCCGAGATAATGTCCCTGGCTTCCTTCCCTTCCTAAATCCCTTGGGTTTCGCCACAGGTCAGTTGGCTGTTTTTCAACCCATTTTGAACGCAACGAAGCCCAAGGGATTTAGGAGACGGTACACTAAGGCACTTACCGTTGAGTGGGTAACGGCACGTTTTCACTTCCAACTACGACTTCGCATCGTTTCGCCGCGGTACAAGCATTTGGCATTGCCAAGCCGGGAGAAGGTGGAGGACTGGAACAAGTGGGATACCATGGTCTTGAGCCGGAGTATCTGGTTGCGGCGGTCAAGGAGCTGGTTCGATAAAAGCTTTTCGTGAATCCGAAACGAGTTGCTCACTGGCTTGACGACGAGCGATTATCCATCTTCAATCTATGCGTCTGATACCCCCACGAACTACGAACGGAGCTGCTGCAGGAACAGCCGCGAACGACATGCTACTATGAAAGCCGCAATACTAGACAAATACGACACCGCCCTTGCTGGCCCGGAATACGTCAAAATGGATGAGGTGCCCGAACCCCGACTCGTGAATGACACAGATGTTCTGGTGCGAATTGGCGGAGCGGGTGTATGCCGCACCGACCTTCATGTAATTGAAGGGATCTGGCGTCAGAAGGTCGACGTGAAACTTCCATACATCATGGGACATGAAAATGCTGGTTGGGTGGAGGAAGTAGGCAAGGGCGTACAGGGATTCAAGAAGGGCGATCCGGTCATTTGCCATCCCTTGATTTCCAACTGTCACGCGTTGGAAGCCCGGCGAGGGCATGATATGCATGTTGACGGCAGTGAATTCCCCGGCATCAACACCAATGGCGGATATGCGGAGTTGTTGCGAACCGGAGTAAGTTCTCTCATTAAGTTGCCCCAAACCCTCTCGCCAAAAGACGTTGCTCCGCAAGCTGACGCGGGTTTAACGGCTTACCACGCTGCGAAAAAGGCAGCCGCGCACCTCTCTCCGGGTGAAAAGGTGGTGGTCATCGGGGTGGGCGGCCTTGGCCACATCGGCATTCAGGTTCTCAGCGCTCTATGCGCCGCTGACATTATTGCGATTGACCGGTCCGACATGGCACTCTCACTGGCAAAGGAATGCGGAGCGCATTTCACTGTCAAAGGCGATGGAAAAAACGAAGTGGAAGCCGTCAAGGCGCTTACGGACGGGAAAGGCGCCCATGCAGTAATCGATTTTGTCGGGGAGGGCAACGCCATCGACATGGGACTGGCCATTACGAGAAACAACGGCGCCTATTACATTGTCGGGTACGGTGGCGAAATCCGGATATCAGCCCTCGACATGATTACCACGGAAAAGAGGATAATCGGCAACCTTGTAGGCAACTACACCGAACTTGTGGAGCTCATGGATTTAGCTGATCGAGGCAAAGTTCATCTGGCAACCAGGCACTACAAATTGAGCGAAGCCAACCAGGCGCTGCACGATCTCCATGCAGGCAAGGTAAAGGGGCGCGCCGTGCTTATCCCGTGAACAAAGAATTCAGCAAGTACAAAGAACCATTAACTATTAACTGATTATGTTTACTACAAATAGCGGAGAGAAAATTTTTGTCATCGACAGCCATATAGCGCTGTGGGATGCGAGTCCTGCGAACCAGCGCAACCGGCACGGGGAAGAATTTATCAATTGTTTTTATAACTACCACAAGATCAGCCCGAAAGAGTATTATTGGCCACGGGAAAAGTTCGAGAAATACAGCGAAGCCGATTTGATGAAGGACCTTTTTGAAGAGGGTTATGTCGACATGGCCATCTTCCAGCCGGCATACTTGGGAGAATTTTACAAAGAGGGCTTTGGGAATTTGAAGAGAAACTGGGCGCTGATTCAGAAACATCCCGAGCGCCTGATTGGAAACGGGTGGTGGGATCCGCGTAACGGAGAAGCAGGTTTGGAACAGCTCGAGCGAGAGGCGGAGATGTTTAAACTGAAAGGCGTTAAGCTGTACACCGCCGATTGGCATGGGAATTCCAAAGGGTACAAGCTTTCTGATCCCTGGGCGCAGCGTTACTTGGAGAAGAGCATCGAAGTTGGAATTAAAAACATTCACGTGCACAAGGGCCCGACCATCCTGCCGCTCAATCGGGATGCGTTCGATGTTGCTGACGTAGATGACGCGGCCAGCAGTTTTCCGGACCTCAACTTCATTGTGGAGCACTGTGGGCTTCCGCGTCTGGACGATTTCTGCTGGATCGCGACGCAGGAACCGAACGTGTATGCGGGCCTGGCCGTAGCAAGCGCTTTGATTCACACTCGTCGGAAGTATTTTGCCGAAATCATCACCGAGTTGCTCTACTGGTTAGGAGCTGACCGGATTCTTTTCGGCAGCGATTACGCGATCTGGGTTCCGAAATGGATCATCGAGCAGTTTATGGATCTGGAATTGTCCGATGAGCTCGCCGCTGAAGCAAACCACACCCTGAGTCTGGAGGTGAAAAAGAAGATAATGGCGGAGAACTGCGCTCGGCTCTACGACATTGATATTGCTAAGCAATGCGCTCGGCTTGGGTTACCAATTGTGGAGGAGCCGGTGCGCAAAGATGTGGGTGTAGGAGTCGGCTAAGAATCCGGCAATCAGGAAGATGACGAACCTGCCATACCGATGGGAGCAAGTACGAGCCGCGCTGGACACGGTGACCGATCCTGAAATTGATGAATCGGTTGCCGCGCTGGAGTTTGTCAGCTGCGTCGAAGTCAGTGAGGACAACGACGTCAGCATTGAATTCCGGCTGCCGACGTTCTGGTGCGCCCCGAACTTTGCCTTTATGATGGCAAGCGACATGCGGGATGCAGTGAGGGAGATGGACTGGGTCCGCAGCGTTTCTATTAAACTGCTAGATCATTTCAGCGCAGATTTAATTAATCGGGGTGTCGCTTTGAAGCAGGATTTTCGAGATGCGTTTCCCGGGGAAACCGACGACGATCTAGCCTCCGTACGCTTGAAGTTTCTGGGCAAAGCCTTTGAGAGGAGGCAGGAATTATTGATCCGTCATTTGCTGGGCACGGGCCATGAGGGCGAATGGATGAGTCAAATCAACTTGAGGGAGCTGATGGGATTATCCTTGAACTACGAAGGAACGCGCCTGCGCACACTTTACATCTTTGCCTGGCGTAGACTTCATCCTGAGTGGTCAGAAGCGAACCTTGCCTTTGTAGCATTGAGCGGAGATCGGTTGGATCCAGGACAATTGCCGAGCTATCTGCGAAAGATAGGCGGCGTTCGCCGCAACACTGAATACAATGGATTAATCTGCCGCAGCCTTCTTGCTGAGCGCAAGGCGGAATTGGCAGGTGCAAGGGAATAACTTGATTGGGGGAAGCGGCTCGCAATCGGGCGCGGCCGACCTTTCCGAGAAAGGATATCCAGTGGTGGGGGTGGCGTCGACAATCGACAACGACCTGTACGGGACCGAAGTAAGTATCGGGGTTGACACGGCGCTTAACACCGCAATGGAAGCAGTTGACCGTTTGCGCGTCACAGCGTCTTCTCACCGAAAGGCTCATCTACGCCAGTCGGATGGATGCAGGCCAACCATCCGTGGGCGAAGGCTGGCTGATGAAGGCTATTACGGCCGCGATCCTGGGCGGTACATCGCTGAAGGGAGGTCAAGGGACGATTCTGGGAACTGTCTTTGGCACGCTTCTGACGGCAGTACTTGCGAACGGGTTATCGCTTATGAACGTATCCGCATATTGGGCAAGGGTCGTCGTTGGTGCGATTGTGTTGATCGCCATACTCGGAGACCTTCTGCGTCAGCGGGGCAAAAGGTAAGTCTGCAGAGCCAGAGCGGCGTTGCGGACAAATTGAGCTTCGCCAGATCACCAGGCACAAAAACCATCCTGAAGGGGATGAATTTTTTCTATGGAGGCTTTGATCTTCGATCTCGATGGGACCCTGGTTGATACCGTTTATGCACATGTGTTTGCCTGGCAGCGCGCTCTAGCTGAAGCGAATATGACAATAGACGCCTGGCGGATTCATCGCCGTATCGGCATGAGCGGTGGGCTGTTTACCCGCGGGGTATGCCGCGAAATCGGTCGAGAACTTACGGCAGCGGAACTCGAAGCTCTCCAGACCAGGCATGGCGAGTTGTTTCGACAGTTCATGGTAGACCGTCCGCCCTTGCCGGGAGCGGTAAAATTGCTGGCTTACCTGAAAGAAAAAGGGGTGCCATTTGGGATTGCGACGTCGGGGCGCAGGCCGGAGATAGATAAGTCCCTGGCTGCCTTGCAGGTCGAAGGCGGAACCGTAGTGATCGAGCGGGGCAGTGTTGCTCGGGCCAAGCCTGAGCCTGACCTGCTCCTTGAGTGCCAGAGTCGATTAGGTGTGAAGCGCGAGGATTGCTACGTCGTAGGAGATGCCGTGTGGGATATCCTGGCGGCGCGACGAGCGGCCATGCTTTGCATCGGCCTGCTAACTGGAGGGTATGGGTCCGCGGAGCTTGTCCAGGCGGGGGCATTCAGTAAAGTTCCTCCAAATGTGTCATTCTCCTTTCCTCTAAAAT
>JAFAKL010000356.1 GCA_019235445.1 Verrucomicrobiota bacterium
GGTTTTCCAGAGACGCCGGAATCTCTTGCGCCTCAACTCAAGGAATGGGCCGAACTTGGATGGCTCAATATCGTAGGCGGTTGTTGCGGGACGACCCCGGTACACATTGCGGCCCTGGCCAACGCAGTGAAGGATCTACCCCCGCGCAAGGTACCTGAATTACCTCGGAGAACGCAGTTCAGCGGCCTGGAAGCTTATAGGCTGGAGTTGGGGTTCACCGTGATTGGGGAACGGACAAATATTACCGGGTCGCCAAAGTTTTCGAAACTGGTTCTGGCCGGAGATTTCGATGGAGCGCTGGGTGTGGCTCGCCAACAAGTCGAGGGAGGAGCGAACCTGATTGACATCAACATGGACGAGGGGATGCTCGATTCCCGCGCAGCAATGGTGAAGTTCCTTAATCTCATTGCCGCGGAACCGGACATTTCCCGGGTGCCGGTGATGATCGATAGTTCCCGTTGGAGTGTGCTGGAAGCTGGTCTTCAATGCATTCAGGGCAAAGGAATCGTGAATTCGATCAGCTTGAAAGAGGGAGAAGAAAAATTCAAGGATCATGCTCGCCTTGTTCGCCGTTATGGTGCGGCCGTTATCGTCATGGCCTTTGATGAGCAGGGACAGGCGGACAATCTGGCTCGAAGGAAAGAGATCTGCGGCCGGGCTTACCGAATTTTAACCGAAGAGGTGGGATTTCCTCCGGAGGATATCGTGTTTGATCCGAATATCCTGACTGTCGCGACGGGGCTGGAGGAACACAGTAACTACGCGGTGGACTTCATTGCGGCGGTGCGTTGGATTAAGGAAAACTTGCCTTACGCGCGGGTCAGCGGCGGGGTCAGCAACATTTCGTTCTCATTTCGCGGGAACAATGTGGTGCGGGAGGCGATGCACGCTGCATTTCTGTATCATGCGATCAACGCAGGGCTGGACATGGGGATAATCAATGCCGGCCAGTTGACTGTCTACGAAGAGATCCCGAAAGATCTGCTGGAGTTGGTAGAGGACGTGCTTCTGAACCGTCGTCCTGACGCGACGGAACGGCTGGTGGAGTTTGCTGAGCAATTCAAATCCGCCGCTAAAGTTGAAGTGAAAGACGAGGCTTGGCGAGCAGCTCCGGTTGAGGAGCGATTGTCGCACGCACTGGTGAAAGGGATCGTCGATTTTATTGAACAGGATACGGAAGAAGCTCGGCTTAAATACGGCAGACCGTTGGCGGTGATTGAAGGTCCTCTGATGTCCGGCATGAGTGTGGTCGGTGATTTGTTCGGGGCCGGTAAAATGTTTTTGCCCCAAGTGGTGAAAAGCGCGCGGGTGATGAAAAAGTCGGTCGCATTTCTCACGCCGTTTATGGAGGCAGAACGCGCATCGCAGCTCAACCCAAGAGCGCAGGGCAAGATCCTCATGGCGACAGTCAAAGGCGATGTGCACGATATCGGGAAGAACATCGTGGGAGTGGTTCTTTCCTGTAACAATTATGAAGTGATTGATTTGGGAGTGATGGTCCCGGCGGAAAAGATTCTGGAGACGGCAAGGGCGGAAAAGGTCGACCTCATTGGGCTCAGCGGCCTGATTACCCCTTCACTCGATGAAATGGTTCACGTGGCTCAGGAAATGGAGCGCCTCGATATTGGTGTGCCGCTGTTGATCGGGGGAGCCACCACCAGCCGGGCGCACACGGCGGTGAAGATTGCCCCCCATTACGGGGGCCCTACGGTCCATGTGCTCGACGCCTCGCGCGCAGTGGGCGTCGTCAGTGCGTTGATCAGCGCCGATCAGAAAACCGGATTCCTCGACAAGAACAGGGATGATCAGCAGCGTCTGCGGCAAGATTACGCCAACCGGGACGCGGGTAAAAAGATGATTTTGATCGGAGAGGCGAGGCAACGCAAAACTCCTATCGATTGGGCCACTACGCGAATTGATGTGCCAGAGTTTCTCGGTCGCCGCGTGATCTCGGCGCAATCGCTGCACGAGTTAGCTCCTTACATTGATTGGTCGCCTTTCTTTCATACCTGGGAATTAAGGGGGCGGTTCCCGAAGATTTTTGATGATCCGGAAGTCGGCGAACAGGCTCGGCAACTATTTGAAGACGCCCAGAAGCTGCTTCAGGACATCGTCGAAGGGAAGTTATTTGTCGCGAAGGGCGTCTATGGATTCTGGCCGGCAAACAGCTTCGGCGACGACATTGAGTTGTATAGTGACGAATCACGTGAGGAGGTGTTGACAACTTTTCACATGCTGCGCCAGCAAATGGTCAAACCGGCGGGTCAGTATAATCATTCGCTGGCCGACTACATCGCTCCCCGGGAGTCTGGCCGCGCGGATTACCTTGGAGCGTTTGCGGTCACGGCCGGGCACGGCGCAGACGAATTGGCGAAACAATTTGAAGGCGATCACGACGACTACAACAGCATCATGGCAAAGGCGTTGGCGGACCGTCTGACCGAAGCGTTTGCCGAGTACCTTCATAAGCGGGTGCGCTCGGAATGGGGATACGGGGTGGAGGAGCATCTTTCCCAAGAGGATTTATTGCGGGAAGCCTATCGGGGAATTCGACCGGCGGCAGGTTACCCCGCGTGCCCGGATCATACCGAAAAAAGGATTCTGTTTGATCTATTGGCAGCGGAAGAAAATGTGAATATCCAGCTGACGGAGAGCTTCGCCATGTGGCCCGGCGCATCGGTGAGCGGCCTCTATTTTGGCCATCCGGACTCCAAATATTTCGGCGTAGGAAAAATCGCGAAGGACCAGGTGCAGGATTATCAACAGCGCAAGGGGCTGCCACTCGAAGAGATCGAACGCTGGCTGGGACCGTACCTGGCCTATGATCCGTCCCCCGCCCTGTTAGTACGTTAATACGGTACACTAGTACTAGACTAGTCTAGTGTAATCTCCTGCTGGATAAGGTCGGCGTAGGTTTGTCTTCTCCGGATGATTTTTGCCTCCGTGCCTGCCACCAGGACCTCGGCGGCAAGAGGCCTGGAATTATAATTGGATGCCATGGTAAAGCCGTAGGCGCCGGCGCTCATGAGCGCCAGGATGTCGCCGGGTGCGATTGGTGGAAGATCACGGTCCAGGGCAAAGAAATCACCGCTTTCGCAGACCGGGCCAACCACGTCTACTTTGGACAGCGGTTGATCCTTGGGCTCTCGAACCGGCACGATCTCGTGATACCCCTGATACAAGGCTGGTCGGATCAAATCGTTCATGCCTGCATCAACGATGAGGAACGTTTTGCCCGGCGTTTTTTTGACGTAGAGAACGCGAGTCAAAAGTACACCTGCGTTTCCCACCAGAAACCTGCCCGGCTCAAGTAACACGCGCAACGAGAGACTCTTCAGAAGAGGAATGGTCGCTCCGGCGTACTCCTGGATCGTCAGGGCATGGCGAGGTTCATCTTCTTTCCACCAGATCTTGTCTCCGCTCTCCAATGAACCCCGGTAAACAATGCCAATCCCCCCTCCGATGCTGAAGAACTCGAGCCCGCACTCAGACCTCAACTGCCGGACCAGTGGCACCAGTTTTTCAATCGCCTGCACAAACGGTTTGATCTCAGTAATCTGTGATCCGATGTGCATCTGAATTCCGCGTATCCTGATGTTGCTCATCCTTTGCGCACGGTTATAGACCTCCGCGACGTGATCGATGGCGATTCCGAACTTATTCTCGGTTTTGCCTGTGCTGATATATTTGTGAGTACTCGCAGAAACGTCCGGATTCACCCGGATGGCAATCGGAGCTCGTTTGTTCAACGATTTGGCAATCTCGTCGATCGCGCTCAGTTCTTGTTCGGATTCGATATTGAAGCTCAGTACCTCGCAGCGCAAAGCGTACTCGATCTCTTCACGGCTTTTGCCGACACCAGCAAAGGTGCATTTTGCCGGATTCCCTCCGGCCTTGATCACTCGATACAGTTCGCCTCCAGAAACAATGTCAAACCCGGCGCCCTGATCTGCGAGGAGACGAATAACAGACAGATTCGAATTCGCTTTGACGGCATAACAGATTTCGTGACGGAGCTCGTGCAATGCCCGGTCGAGCCTCTGATAATGGTCTACGATGGTTTGCGAACTGTAAACATAGAGAGGGGTGCCATAGCGCTCGGCGGCTTTGTCAAGGGGATAAGATTCGCAGGTCAGTTTGGCGCGCTGATAGTGAAACGAGTGCATGGCTAAGCCGCCACTCCGGTCTGATTCTCGCAGGCGATTACTGTATTGACCATCAGCATGGCGACCGTCATCGGTCCTACTCCGCCGGGTACCGGTGTGATGGCTCTGGCCTTGGCGGCCGTTTCTGCAAAAGCGACGTCGCCAGTAATTCGATATCCTTTTTCGGAACCTTGATCTTCCACGCGATTGACTCCGACGTCGATCACGATCGCGCCTTCCTTCACGAACTCCCTTCGGACAAACTCAGGCTTGCCGATAGCAGCGACAAGAATGTCGGCAGTCCGACAGATGCCCGCCAGGTTTCGACTGCGTGAGTGCGCAACCGTAACGGTGGCATCACCTCCTTTTCCTTTGCGCAGGAGAAGGAGGCTAAGCGGCTTGCCGACCCGCATGCTTCGCCCAATGACCACCACGTGCGCCCCGCTCGGTTCGACATCGCTCTCCAGGAGAAGACGCTGGCATCCAAGCGGCGTGCAAGGGACAAGCGCGGTCGGATCACCGATCGCCAATTTCCCGACATTCATCGGATGAACACCGTCCACATCTTTGACGGGATCGATCGTGACCACGATTTTTTCCTCGTCGATGTGCGGGGGCAGCGGAGACTGTACGAGGATCCCATGAATCGCCTGATCGGCATTTAACCCGCTCACAATCTTCAAGAGTTCGGACTGCGACGTTTCTTTCTTGAGATTAATCTTGCGGGAGAAAAGCCCGAGACTGGTGGAAATCCGATCCTTGGTCCGCGTATAAGCGATCGATGCCGGATCGTCGCCGACCAGTACAACGGCTAATCCCGGGATGATGCCCTGTTCTTTTAAACGGGCGACCTTCAACCGGGTCTGCTCGTTGGTCCGGTTCGCCACCTCTTTGCCATCGATCAGATTCATTCGGTTTTTGCGTGTCAATTTTCGGGCGATCCGAGGAGATTAAGCCTCGGACGGGTCCTCGGGAAAGAGGATCCGGCAACGAGCCAGTGATCTCGGGACCGCTTACTGCAGCCACTCGGTATGGAATGTTCCCGGCTTGTCGATCCGTTCGTAAGTGTGAGCGCCAAAGTAATCGCGCTGCGCCTGAAGCAGATTTGCCGGCAAACGCTCCTGACGATAGCTGTCGAAATAGGCGAGGGAAGCCGCAAAAGCTGGGGCAGCAACACCGGCTTGAATGGCGATAGATATCGCATGACGCCAATTTGACTGGGTCTGCTTCAGGACCGAGCTAAAGAATGGATCGAGCATCAGGTTCTCCATTTGCGGATTCCGATCGAATGCTTCCTTGATCCGGTTCAGGAATTTCGCACGGATGATGCAACCGCCTCGCCAAATCGTTGCGATGTCGCCAAAGTTCAAGTTCCAATTGAACTGTTTGCTGGCCGCGGCAAACAAAGTAAATCCCTGCGCGTAGGACATAATTTTCGACGCGTATAAGGCGTCTCGAACTGCGTCGATAAGTTTTTGGCGGTCACCGTCATAAGAAAAAGGAGGCGGCGCGGGAAGTATTTTGGAGGCCCGAACGCGTTGTTCTTTCATCGAAGAAAGAACCCGGGCTTCCACTGCGGCGTTGATCGTGGATATCACCACCCCCTGTTCGATTGCGGACAGCAGCGTCCATTTACCGGTTCCCTTCTGTCCCGCCTTATCGAGAATTACGTCGACCAGTGGCTTGGATGTCTCGGGATCTTTTTTGCGGAAAATGTTCGCCGTGATTTCAATGAGAAAACTGTCGAGATCCCCCTTGTTCCAGGTATCAAAGACCTCATGTAATTCTTCTGCGTTCAACCCCAGCACGTCGCGGAGGACGGCGTAGGCCTCGCAGATAAGTTGCATATCGCCGTACTCGATGCCGTTGTGCACCATTTTCACGTAATGACCCGCGCCTCCCGAACCCATGTACCGGCAGCAGGGTTCTCCGTCCACCTGGGCGGCAATTTTCCGATAGATCGGTGACACAATGTCCCAGGCTTCTTTTGTCCCTCCGGGCATCAGGGATGGGCCTTTTAGGGCGCCTTCTTCGCCGCCCGAAACCCCGATTCCCATGAAGTTCAACCCCTTTTTGGATAAGGCCGCTTCACGACGCTCGGTATCACTGTACAAAGAATTTCCGCCATCAATTACCACGTCCCCTTTCTCGAGGTGGGGCAACAATTGATCAATCACCGCGTCAACCGCCGCGCCGGCCTTCACCATGATCATCATTTTGCGAGGCTTGGCCAGGCTTCCGACAAACTCTTCAATAGACCGGGTCGGCAAGATGTTCTTCCCGGCGCCGCGGTTCGCCGCAAACTTTTCCGTCACCTCTGTTGTGCGGTTATAAACCGAGACGGAGAACCCTTTGCTCTCCATATTAAGGACGAGATTTTCGCCCATGACAGCGAGTCCGATTAGTCCGATATCTGAAGGATTCATGAGTTGGGGATCGAAGGTTGAGTTGACTGTGGGTGTTACGAAGTATCTAACATCCGGAGAGGTTGGCAATGCAGTTTTGCGACATCAGGATAACTAAAGAAGCTCTGGAGACGGCAGACCTGCGCTTTTCCCAAACCGAAGGCGCTGTGGTCGACTTCTTCGGCGTTGTTCGAAGAATCGAGGAGGACCGCCTGATTGAGGGCATCGAGTACGAAGCTTTTGAAGCCATGGCAGAGCGGCAATTGGCACTGATCGCCCGGGACGCCACCGATCGCTACGGACTGGTCTCGGTGATCATCCATCACCGTATCGGATTCGTCTCAGTCGGAGAAGCTTCTCTGTTTGTGCGGGTTACCGCGCGCCACCGCCGCGCCGCCTTCGAGGGAAGCAGTCAGATCATCGAGCGGCTGAAACAAGCTGTTCCGATCTGGAAACACCCTGTCTACGCGAGCGTTCAGATCGCATGAATCTCCCCAACCGTCTGACGATTCTGCGCCTGGTTTTGACTTTGCCGTTCGTGGCTGCGCTTAGTCTCCAATTTCCGGGCGCAAAATTGTTGGCCCTGATTTTGTTCATCGCCAGCAGCGGGACAGATTATGCCGACGGATATATCGCCCGAAAGTATCACCTGATCACTGACTTTGGAAAGCTGATGGATCCGCTCGTCGATAAGATCATGACCATGTCCGCTTTCATCTGCCTGGTTTCGCTTGGCAGCGTCCCCGCCTGGGCGGTGATCGTTATCGTGAGCCGTGAGTTCCTGATCACCGGCCTTCGTCTGGTCGCCGCAGCGCGTGGAAAGGTGCTTCATGCAGAGCGGTTGGGAAAACTCAAAACAGTCTCGCAGATTGTCACTATCCTTTATTGCCTGGCCGTGATGGCGGGCATCAGCGAGTCCAGGACCTTGGTTAATCCGGCGACGGTTGCCTGGCTCAACATGATAGGATCCATTCTGGTTTTGCTAACGGTCGCGCTGACTCTTTGGTCTGGCGTTTCCTACTTCGCGAAGAACTGGCACCTCGTCGGCGAGATGTGACAGTTGCCGTCGGTGAAACCGACAATCGTTCCCGATCTTAGACCGTTACTTTTCCTGGATAACCATTCCGCGAGATATACGTCCGAGCGTTACCCTCCTTTAATGACCTGTTGGAGCTGCGCTTTTGGCACTTTGCATACCATCGTGTACGCCGGGTCAAAGACATTGCCGAGGTCGTACTTGACACATTGGCCAAGCAGCAGACTGGCGCTGGTGGCGTCCAACCCATAGTCTTCCTGGAGCCAGCGCAACATCTCGGTCGTGGCGTGCTGGACCGCCTGATCCAGCGGACGAGCGTTGCCGGCAGAAAAAATGTATTCGGCGTTCTCGCCGCGCGGCCAGCGGATTCTTTTTCCCTTAATGAGCCGGACGGTGAATTCTACCTCCATCGAAATTTCGATCCCAGTGCCGACGATCTCGCCGTCCCCCTGAGCTGCGTGGCCGTCGCCGACATGAAGGAGTGCCCCTGAGACAAAGATTGGAAAGTAGACCGTGGCGCCGGACTGGAAGCCTGGATAATCCATATTTCCGCCGTGCTCGGCCGAGGTCTCAGTCGAAATGACCTGTCCACGAGGCGGGGCAACTCCAAAGCAGCCGAGCATTGGCGCCAATGGGACTGTCAGGTGACCAAGCTTTGTTGCCGGTTTATTCAGCGTAGCCGTGCGACGCTGGTTATCGACGTGCCATTCCGCCAGCACTCGCTCCGGCAACTCACGCACATAGCACGGATCGACCACGTTCGCTGCGATTACGGAGCTGCTATAGCCGACCGCCCGGTTTGGCGAGATGCGGTCCAATTGCACCGCCAGTGTGTCGCCTGGTTCTGCGCCCTCGACGTAAAACGGGCCGGTTTGGGGGTTTCCACCAGCGGTTACCTGTGTACCGCCGGCGTCCTGACCCATGTTATCCACGGTGGTGGTGACCACGGTGTCTCCGTCGCTGATGCGCAGGACCGGCTCGTGGGAGCCGATCGCGCGGTGGTAATGAGTTGGTTGGAAGTGATGTGTTGCCATAGGATCATTAGCGCGAAAATTTTACCCGCCCTGTGCGCTTGCTGTACGGGGCCAGAACGAATCGTTCAAAAGCCAGATGAGACAATAGACAAGAAACAGAAGCGCTGAGAGGGGTTGGGGAATGAATACCCATTCGGCTTTATTGTGCATGAAATAGTTCATCCTGCTGGTATGAATCAGTTGAAAAAAGAAGGCCCCGCAAACGATCGTTCGAAGGAGGACAGGTTGGCGATCACGAAACGCCTTCACCAGGGCAACAACGAGAGCGGGCGCCATCAAAAGGTAGGTGTGAGCTTCTGTGGCAGGTCCGCACAGAGTCATCCAGATGGAGACGAGAAAATATTGGCCGCAGAGCACACGCCGGAGATCCCAGCCTTTCCATAAACCCCAGAGAGAGCACAAGGCGATCAGAACGCCGGTAATAATCTGGATCAGGGTATAGACCCAGGCCGCTATGGGAAAATGGGCGATCGTGTGGAGAAGAAACCATAAATCGATCGGCGTATATTTGGTTGGATAGTTGAGACGGTTGTCGGAAGCGCGGGTGGTGATCCAGTCCCGGTATTGTTCCGTCACCCAGGACCAATGCTGGAAAAGATAAGGAGCAACAGCCAGAACAAGCAGCGCGAGCAGCAGGCGCCAGGCAAAGCGTCGAGGCGCGATGACACAGATCAACAGGCCGAGTGCGATGGGATAGATTTTGAAAAAGGTTGCTAGAGCGATGCACAGGGAAGCGATGTCCCAGCGTTCATGGTGCACGGCCGCGAGAGCGAACATAAGAAGCCCGGCAACGAGCGGATTAGCCTGTCCCACGTCAAGATTTCCCAGCGCACAAGGCAAAAGAAGAAGGTAGATGAGCGCGGTGGACTCGCGCTTAAAGTTCGAAACAATGATCGACTGGAGAAGCGCTGCCAGGCCGCCAAGAAAAACGGAGACATTGAGAAGCAGCCAGAGAAGATAAGCAATTACTGGCGGTAATATGGCAAAAGGGACGAAGAACACAGCCACGAGCGGGCTGTAGATAAAGCCGCGCCAGTTGCTATACAGATCTCCTCCGTGAATCCAGTGCGAACCGGCACCGATGTAGTCGTTGAATGCATAGACTCGATGGGAGCCGCCGGTCGAAAAGCGCAGCACTAGAGCGATCAAGGCAACCCCCCAGGCGAGGCATGCTATGCAACTTAAAGATCGATCTCTTTTCCAGAATCCGTTTAACTGCCGAGTTGTCGCCTCCACTTTTGGTTTGATGCCCAAGAATGATTCATTCGCCGGACAAGGGGCGAAATAATAAGAAGGAAGTGGGCTCGAGCGAAGCCAAATCTTGAAGTAACAAGCCTTTTAAGAAAAAAACGATTCTGCGAAGAAGAAGGGGTGCTTGAAGACAAGAAGTGCAGCGCAGTGGTGGGTAAGGCGTCTCGCCTTACCTCTGCAGTTTGGACATTTACCAACGTCTTTATACCGGCGCTCGAGGCGCAACCACCCTTCCTAGGGCTACGCCCATAAGCGTTAACTTATTGCAGCGGCAGGGAGGTGCCGTGACGCATTTATCCCGGAGGGATTAAAACGAGGGCAGCCTGGCACGAAGTGCCTGGAAAAAAGAAATAAGACGCCTCTAGTCCCGTAGGGACGGTTGGTCGAGGTTTTCTCAAAATGTGTCATTCTCCTTTCCTCGGTCTCTGTGGCATCGCAGAGCAAAGCGGAATTCATCGGCGGAGTCGCTGACCATGTTCATCTGCTTCTCTCAATGCCGACGACAATGGCGATGGTAAAAGCAATTCAATGAATAAAAAGCGGATCATCCGCCTGGATTCATCAGACCTTCCGGGAATTGCGAAACTTCGGTTGGCAGCAGGGGTACGGTGCATTCAGGGTGAGCGTTTCTCGGTTGACAGAAGCGATCGAGTTCCATCGACCATCAAGTTCGAACATCATCGGACTCGAACTTTTCCAGAGGAGTAACTGGCGTTTCTAAAAGCGCAAGACGTAAAGTTCG
>JAFAKL010000450.1 GCA_019235445.1 Verrucomicrobiota bacterium
CGGGAGCGCTTGATCGATGGCGTCAAGACCGGTAACATCGCGACGGTCGATTTTGATAACGACACGATCGAGTTCAACGGAGAGGTGCATCAGATGAAGCCAATGGGGGATGTGCGTCCAGTCATTGAAGCCGGCGGCTTGTTCAACTACGCGCGGCAATCGGGAATGATTCCGAAGGCCTGAAGCAGGTTCAGGAGTTGCAAAATCAGGGCTGGTCCAATCTCGCAAACCTAATTCAATTGCAGAACCCTTTCTTTCTCAGCGCGAGTCAGCTCTGCCGGCTGGAAGCGATAAGTTCATTCTGCAACTCCTGATTTCTGACTCCCTGACTCCTGACTTCTGAAGAATGAAGAATGAAGAATGAAGATTTCGATTATCACGGCTTCGCTTAATCGAAAAGAATTCATTGGGGCGGCGGTTGAAAGCGTCCTGGCGCAAAATTATCCGGAATTTGAACACTGGATCATTGATGGCGGATCAACGGACGGCACGCTTGAACTTTTGCAGAAATATCCGCATTTGAGGGTGCTGTCAGAGCCCGACCGAGGTGTCTATGACGCCTGGAACAAGGGTATTGAGCGCGCGAGGGGGGACATCGTCGGATTCCTCAATACGGACGACCAGTACGCGGCGGGAACATTTCGCATTTTGCAGGAGACACTTAATCGGTCCTCCGCGCTTGTCTTCTCAGGAGGGAGCGAAATCTATCAAAAGACCAGCCCACGGATCGAGGTGGTGATGCACCGTTACGTAGACCCTCGGCGGTATCGACTGTGCGTCCAGAATGTTACCTTGGGTTTGCCTATCATTAACGCGCGCTTTTTTCGACGATCCGTCTTCGCAATTAACGGCGGTTTCAATGCGGTGTATAAGCTATCTGCGGACCGAGAGTTTCTTTTGCGGGCGGCGATGGTGGGGATCCCCGATAGCGCGAGCGAGCAAGTCGTTTATCGATACCGCTGGCATGCTCAGTCACTCACCATGAACGGTGGCAATGAATCACTGCTGGCTGCGCTCAGGGAAGCAATTTTGATCGCGGAGATTTATGCTGCGCTGGGAACTACCGCGCCGGCAGATCGATTGACCCTGGTTTCCTGGCGCCGGGAGCTTCTCGCGACCGCGTTCATGCTGCGCGCGATGAGGAGACCTAACGAAGCGTTAGGATTGGCGGTGCATGAGGTCAATGACGATCCGAGGTGGCTGCTGGATGTCCTTCGATGCGGAACATTGGCTGTAGGAAGACGGATGAGAACCACCTTTCGCAGGTTGCTGGCCCTAGCAAAGATGGGAAACGATCGGTACACACTATGTTAGCAGTTTTCGCGGCGTGGTTGGTGCAAGGTCTTTTCCCTGGCAGGTTCTGTCGCGCCTGACGGATTTTGATGAACCGTCGCATTCGTGTTCTCCATCTGATCGACAATCTTGACCTTGGGGGCGCACAGACCGTCCTCTTCGGAATGGTGGAGTGCTTCGATTACACTCGTTTTGATATCGTGCTGGCCGCGATGCACGCGCATCCAGAGAGTATTTTTTTTGGGCGCGCGGCGGAGCTGGGCGTCCGCGTTGTCCCTCTGTCGCCAAGGCGGTGGCTGCCTTGGTATCTGGCAACTCTTCCCGGACTGCTCCTTCGGGGCCGATTCGACGTGGTCCATTGTCATCTCTATGTCTCCAATTGGCTTGGTAAACCGCTGGCCCGACTGTTTGGAGTGCCGGTAGTTGTTTCGCACGATCATTGTTATGACCGGTTCCGCTTCGAGAGGCGCTTTTTTGTGACGCTCGACGCTTTCGCGAACGCCTTTGCCGATCGCATTCTGGTGATTGCCAATTCTATCCGTGACGAGCTGATAAGGCTCGAAAGGGTACCAGCTAGAAAAATTGAGCTGATTCAAAATGGATTGTCGGATCGACCGATGCTGTTCCGTCGACCATATGTTCGGAAGACGCTCGGCGGCGCCGGCAGACTGGTACGGTGGAAAAGATTTGATCGTTTTCTACGCGTAGGGAAGCAACTTCTCGAACTGGATCCGGAATACTTTTTCATTCTGGCGGGAAGCGGGCCGGAGGAACAGAAGTTAAGAGCCTTAGCAAACGATCTCGGAATCAGTGAAAATCTCTTGTGGCTCGGTGCGATGCCAAATCTGGATAACTTTTTTGAGTCGATCAATGCTTTCTTGTTAACGTCCGAGTTGGAAGACGTTCCGATGGTCCTCCTCGAAGCGATGTACCATGGAATTCCCTCGGCGGCTGTGGCCGATAACGAGACACGAGCGCAGATGGCAGGTGATATTTTGGCGCTCGATCCGCAGGAGACCGAATCGGCTTGGGCGGAAGCGATTCACGAGCTGATTCAGAGCCCTGAAAAATGCCTGGAGCTAGGCAATCGAGGCCACACGTTGATGCGGAAGGAATACATGGCGAGAGATCGGGTCCGGCGCATGGAACGTCTCTACGTTGAGCTGCTAGCCCGAAAAAATCACCAGCCAAAGCGCTGGTAGGTGTTTAGCGCCACGATGCCGTGTTTGATCCTGGGTTGCGATCTGGAGCGCCGAAGGCGAGATACAGGGAGCCCGGGGGCGCAGCCAGGCGGAATCCCAGGAGAGGTTAAGTTAAGTTATAGGAACCCAGCTCTGAAGGAGCGGGTGCTCTCGTAGCGTTCAACGTTTGGCAGTTTGGAGGTTTGGCGTAGTAAGCAACCGTCTCTGTTTGCCGGGTTCCAGCAGGCAAAGCGAGGACGCTTTTGTTACAATCGGACGGTTTGTTGCAGGTCCTGACGCATTTTTAAGACGGTGTTTTCTGGGAGCACGCCACCAAAGCTGGTGAGCGGGTAAATCAATGAATTACGGCCGATGATGGAACCCGGGTTGATGACCGTGTGGCAACCGATCTCGGCCCCATCGCCGACGATGGCCCCAAATTTGCGAAGTCCGGTCGGGATGAAATTGGAGTCAGCCTTGACGCCGATCTCTTTGCGATCAAGTCGAACATTGGAGAGGATGACGCCAGCACCAAGATGGACGCGGTAACCTAACACCGAATCGCCGACGTAGTTGAAATGAGGTACTTCGGCGTCATTAAAAAGGATACAGTTTTTGAACTCGCACGAATTGCCAAGCACGACACTGTCACCGATGATCACGTTTTCGCGTATATAACAACCGCTCCGAATTTCGCAATTGTTTCCGATCCAGGCTGGACCTTTGATGGTCGCTCCGTTTTCGATCACTGTTCCACTGCCGATGTAGACATTCTCACTGATGAATGGTCGGCCCACCACGCGGCCGTAAACGGCCGGTTTCAAGCGGAACTGCAGATAGCTGCCGATTTGCCTGAGGACATCCCACACTTGCGCGCTGTTATCGAAAATTGTCCGATGCTCTGTTTGATCGAGATTGAGGTAGTTTGATGGCGCAAACATAAGAGAGAAAGGCAGCAGAACGGATCGTACTCGGGAGTCGAAAAAGGAACTAGCCCAATTTTTTGAGGAGTTTCTGGCCGTCTTTGGTGTCTTTGATAAGCCAGCCCAGCGATTCGATTTCGATACGGAGAGCATCGCTTTGCGCCCATTTGCTATCTTCGCGAGCCTTGGCCCTCTTTTCCAGGAGTGCCGTTACGAGTTGAGGAACCGATTCCGTGTCTTCCTGCAGTTGCAACACCTGATTGATCCTTTGCCACCAATCCAGGAGCGCGGCCGCTTGACCCGCCGCCAATTCGCCATGATCGATCAGACGGTTCGTTTCTCGGATTTGATTAAACAATTCTGCGAGCGCCGCAGAAATGTTCAAGTCGTCATCCAGAGCTGTAAAGAACCTGTCGGACTTTGCCGCTGCAAATTCTGAATCCTGGGCGGCGGTCCCGGCGATAGCCTGAAGACGTCTGATCCACTCGTCGATCCGGAGTAAAGACTGCCGTGCTTCTCTGAGTCCGTCGAAGGTGAAGTTCAGGGGCAATCGGTAGTTCACCCGGAGGAGTGCGTAACGCAGTTCACGGCCGGAAAAGCCTTTTTCAAGCAGATCGCGCAGCGTGAAAAAATTCCCCAGAGATTTCGACATCTTTTGCCCCTCAACGAAGAGATGGGCATTGTGCAGCCAATACCGGACGAACTTTTTGCGATTGACGCTTTCGGACTGTGCAATCTCGGCCTCGTGATGCGGAAAAATATTATCAACGCCGCCGCAATGGATATCGATTTCAGGTCCAAGAAGACGGGTCGCCATTGCGCTGCATTCAATATGCCAGCCTGGCCTTCCTTTGCCCCAGGGAGTTTCCCAACCGACTGAACCGTCCTTTTCATCCCAGGCTTTCCACAACGCAAAATCCCCGACGTTTTCCTTTTCGTATTCGTCGTTTTGAATTCTGCCGGTCGGCCTCAGGTCCGCCAGGTTGAGATGCGCGAGTTTGCCGTAATCCGGGTATTTACTAATGCGGAAGTAGATTGAACCATCTTCCGCCTGGTAACCGATATCCTCCTGCAGAAGCAAGGCGATCATCTCGATCATGGTGGCGATATTTTCCGGTTCAGTCGCCGCCGGGAAATGGTTGGCGCGCTTAATCCGCAGCGATTCGAGGTCCTCGAAAAAGCTCTTCTTATACGGTTCCGTAAATAGGGGTAACAAAATGCCTGCTTCCCGGCTGCCGCAGATCGTTTTATCATCCACGTCCGTAAGGTTCATGACTCGTTCCACCTGAAATCCGCGTGCTTCCAGGTGTCGTTGCAAAAGGTCTTCGAAGACGTACGCTCTAAAATTTCCAATGTGGGCGAACGAGTAAACGGTCGGGCCGCACGTATAAATTTTCACATTGGGCGGGTCGATAGGTTTGAACACTTCTAACTTCCGGCTGTACGTGTTGTAGAACTGGATAGGCATTGGAGCTCTAAGTGTCTGGCGCTTCTGGTGATGTTTCCTGAGGGCAATTGAATCTCTGCAGGGGTGTCAACCAACGGCAACGAGAAAGAAATGCCGGTGGCGGGGGGCGAAGAGTTGTCGCGGTGCTCGACTGTCGCACTCGAATGAGCCAGTGTACTGTCTCTTAAATCCCGTGGGTTTCGCCGCAGGTCAGTTGGCTGTTTTTCAAGGCGCGAGGGACGAGCATATCTAGATCGATACGCAAGGAGCGAGCAACGCGGAAAAACAGCCAACCGATCGCGGCCCGGAGGGTTGCGTTGAAAATGGGCCGGCGGTCGCGTTGATCGTCGGTTACGTATCGCTTTAGAAATTCGCGCTTAACGCCAGTCCGGCTCGGACCGCCTTGCCGGCGGGCCATTTTGAACGCAACGAAGCCCAGGGGATTTAGGAGACGGTACACTAGACGAGCCTCCCTTCGGATTCCGCAGGGAATCGGGATTCAATCTGCTGGAGACTGGCAACCGCCATCGCAGCAATGCCTTCCCCTTTCCCAATAAAACCGAGACCTTCGTTGGTGGTGGCCTTAACGCCGATACGCTGCGGCGAGATTTGCAAGGTCTCCGACAACCTGGTTTTCATCGCCGACAGGTGAGCGCTGACCTTCGGAGCCTCCGCAATAAGTGAGCAGTCGATGTTGACGATGGCCAATCGCCTGGCCGTGAGAATGGCTTGCACTCGTCGCAGAATTTCCTGGCTGTCGATCCCTTTGATTGAAAGATCCGTGTTCGGGAAATAGTGCCCGATATCTTTTTCTCCAGCGGCACCGAGGAGAGCGTCCGCAATCGCGTGGGTTAAAACATCCGCATCGGAATGACCGTCCAACCCGCGGTGGTACGGAATCTCAATTCCGCCTAGAATTAGCTTTCGCCCTTCAATCAGGCGATGCACGTCGTAGCCGATTCCAACAAAACTCATGGATAGATACTGGTCAGTTGATTCCTGTCTATTTTACCGTTCCAAGCGAGCACGGAGAGTTTCCCACTTTGGACTGCGCTTGGAGCAATGTCCAAACGTCCACCGGCACAATTGACCAAAAGGACACCTGCCGCAATATCCCACCAATTTACGCTCCGTTCGATGTAAGCATCGAAGCGGCCGGTTGCCACGTAGGCGAGGTCGAGGGCAGCGCTGCCCATCATCCGGCACTTTCTGGCGTGGATAAGTAGATCCTGAAAAATCGAAAGGCCAACTTCAATTTCTGCGGTGGTCTTCGACATACCGACGGAGACAACGGATTGCGAAATATCAGTGGATTGACTCACCTCGATCGGCTTGTTGTTGAGAAAAGCCTTCCCGCCAGATTCGGCGTGCCATAGTTCGTCTCGCATGGGATCGTAAATTGCCCCAACGATGATCTCACCTTTCTTTCGCAGCGCGATGGAAATGCAGAAGTGAGGGATGCTGTAGTAGTAATTGACCGTCCCGTCAATCGGATCGATCACCCATTCAAATTCAGTGGCGGCATTCTCGGCGCTGCCTTCTTCGCCAAGTATGGCGTGTTCGGGGAACCGCTCCAGAAGCAGATCCGTAATGAGGGCTTGCGAGCGCACATCCAGCTCCAGTTTGATATCGTGGGCTTCTTCGGAATTCACGGTGAGAGGCCGGCCGAAGTGGTCCCTGATCAGCGCACCGGCTGCGCGAGCCGCGTCAAGAGCGGCGTCGAGATATTGATTCATAACGCAGTCACTATCGGCGGGCGATGATCGATGTCGAGAGGGAAGGCGACTCGATTTTGGCTGGACCAGGGTTATCGAATTACCTAAAAGTTTAACAATGTAACAAATTCTCGTTGACGATCTAACGAATGTTCGTTAGTCAAGCGAATAGGATGACATTAATTTCTTATCCTCCGCAACTGCGGAATGAAAGGGGGGATAACTGATGCCAGCTGCAAAAAAGGCTGCGGCTAAACCAGCAGCCAAGAAACCGGCTCCCGCGAAGAAGGCGCCTGCGAAGAAAGCTCCTGCTAAAAAAGTGGCGAAAAAGGCTGCTCTGCCGGTGAAGAAAAGTGCGGTTAAAAAGTAGACGCGAAATGGTCCATATCAGTCGTTTGCTTGAATAGGAGGAGATTGACCTCTCCTCCTGTTTTTTTGTCCCGGCTCGATGCGTCGTTTCAGCGCTCCTTGTATTCAAGCGCCTTGGCAACGATTTTGTCGACCGGCCAGAGACGACCAATTCCTTCGTAGCCGCAAGCTAACATGCCTTCTTCCGGGCCAACGAAATCGGCGCCGCGGTGTCTGAGGGTTTCAACGTTGGCAACGGTCGCGGGGTGGAGCCACATCTTGCCATTCATGGCAGGGGCCAGCAGCAAGGGTGCTTCGGTGGCGAGTACAATCGAGGTTAAAGCGTCGTCGGCGAATCCGTGGGCAATTTTTGCAATGATGCCCGCGGTGGCCGGAGCGATGAGAACGAGATCGGCGTTGTCGGCAAGCTCGATATGCCCAGGATGCCAGCTTGCCTTTTCGTCGAAGATGTCGGCGGTGACCGCATGACGAGATAAGGTTTGCAAGGTAAGCGGGGTGATGAACTCGGTCGCGCCGGTTGTCATCACGACATGGACGGAGCGTTCCTGCCTGGTCAATTTGCTGGCTATATCAGCCGCTTTATAGGCTGCGATTGAGGCCGTCACTCCGAGAATAATGTTCATGGGAGGCAGTTCATTCCACATTCTGGACTTGTTCGCGGATCTTTTCCAACTCGGCTTTGCACAGCACGGCAAGTTGCGAGATCTCGGCGTCGTTGGCTTTAGCACTGAGCGTGTTGAGTTCGCGGCCGAGTTCCTGGCTGATGAACTCCAGGGTTCGTCCGATAGCCTGCTGTTGGTTTGTTGTCTCGATGAATTGATCCAGATGCGATTCGAGGCGGCTCAATTCCTCTGAAAAATCGGAACGTTCGGCGAAAAACGCCACCTCCTTTGTTAGGCGATCATTGTCCAGATTTATGTCGACGCCGATTTTCTGCACACGTTCGAAGAGAAGGGCGCGATAACGCTTAGCGACCCGTGGTTGAAGCTTTTGAATTTTCGCGAGAACCCGTCGGAGGGTTCGGATGCGGCTAAGCAACTCCTTTTGGATATTGGAACCTTCTTTTGCGCGCATCTGGAGAAGCTGTCCGAGAGCGAGATCCAAAGCGCCCTCGGTCGCGGACCGGGTGGAAGAGTCAAGGATGACCTGCTCTGAAGCCGAGATAACTCCGGGCGACCGCAGGATCGTTTCAATCGTTATCTGGCCAGGCAGCGCGAGCTCTTGCTGGAGTTGTTTGAATTGTAAGAGGTAACGCTTCGCCAGATCGGAATCGAGGGCAGGTCGATGATGCGCTGAGGATCCGGAAGCGGAGATCGTCACGATGATTCGACCACGATGTAAGATCCGATCGATCTTGGAGCGAAGATCACTTTCCAGGGAGGCAAGTCCGGGGGGGAGATTGATCAAGATCTCGGTTTGCCGTTTGTTGACCGACTGAATCTCCACCATGACCTTGGTGCCTCGGCTGATTGCCTGGCCGCAACCGTAACCTGTCATGCTGTGCATAGCCTGAAAATAGGATGCCAAGGCTCTTGTGATATTTTCACGCGCCCAACGCAGTCTCACGAGCTATGATGGTATTCCTGCAGAGACTTGACGGTCAGCCCTTTGGTTTGCAGGGAACGCATCGCCCAGATACTTGCTTCAACGCCGCTGATAGTCGTCAGGATCGGAATACGCCGTTCGACCGCGGTGCTGCGGATTTTGACTTCATCCTTCCTTGGCGTCTTGCCACTGGGCGTATTGATAATGAGAGCAATCTCATCGTTCTTCATCATGTCGATGACGTGCGGTCGTCCTTCGCTCAACTTGAAAAGGCGATTTACCGTCACACCTGCGGCAGCAAAGGCGGTTGCGGTCCCGTGGGTGGCGTAGATGGTGAACCCAAGATCGATAAGTTCCTTGCCGAGTTTCACGATATTAATTTTATCTGCATCCTTAACGCTGAGAAAAACGTTACCTCCGGTGGGTAGCGGCGGTTGTGCGGCCATCTGGGATTTTGCGTAAGCCAGACCGAGGTCCTGGGAAATTCCCATGACCTCTCCGGTCGCCTTCATTTCGGGTCCGAGGGTGATATCAATGCCCGGGAAGCGAATGAAAGGGAAGACGGCTTCCTTTACGGAATAATGTGCGGGGACTACCTCATTTGTGAAGCGCAGTTCCGATAACCTTTTACCGGCCATCACCTTGGCCGCGAGTTTGGCGAGCGGAACGCCGATCGCTTTGCTCACGAAGGGTACCGTGCGCGAGGCTCGGGGATTAACTTCCAGCACGTGGACCTCTTCGCCTTTGATGGCGAACTGGACATTCATCAGTCCGCGAACGTTAAGTTCGCGTGCCATGGCTTTGGTAGCAGAGGCAATCGCGCGCAAAACGTTCGGAGAAAGAGAAAACGCGGGGATCACGCAGGCGCTGTCGCCGCTGTGAATACCAGCCTGTTCGATATGCTGCATGATGGCGCCAATGACGGCAACCTCCCCGTCTGAGATACAGTCCACATCCACCTCGGTCGCGTCTTCCAGGAAACGATCAACAAGAACTGGCCGTTCCGGACTGGCCTCCACAGCGGTTCGGATGTAACGCCGCAAGTCATCTTCCTGATAAACGATTTCCATCGCGCGCCCGCCTAGAACAAAGGAGGGCCGAACCAGCACCGGATAGCCGATCGCGTTGGCCACGTTGACGGCCTCTTGTTCGTTGGTGGCAGTGCCGTTCGGCGGTTGATTGAGTCCGAGGCGGCTTAACATGGCGGAGAAATGCTTTCGGTCCTCCGCCATTTCAATGCTGCCTGGCTGAGTGCCGATGATGTTGACGCCATTCGCTTGAAGAGCGGTCGCAAGGTTGAGAGGTGTTTGTCCGCCAAATTGCACTATGGCGGCCCAACATTTTTCATGCTGATAGATATTGAGGACATCTTCGAGTGTTAGTGGTTCGAAATAAAGTTTGTCGCTGGTGTCATAATCCGTCGAAACGGTTTCCGGATTTGAATTAACCATGATCGTTTCAAACCCTTCCTCTTTCAGTGCAAAGGAGGCGTGGACGCAACAGTAGTCGAACTCAATTCCTTGACCGATGCGGTTGGGGCCGCCGCCGAGGATCATTATTTTCCTTCGCTCGCCAAGGGTAGCTTCGTCTTCGTCTCCGTAGGTCGAATAGTAGTAGGGAGTATAGGCCTCGAATTCCGCGGCGCAGGTGTCGACAAGCCGATAGGTCGGGAGCACACCTTCCTTGATCCGCTTCGAGCGCAAATCGGTCTCGTCGGTTTGAGTGAGGAAGGCTATCTGACGATCCGAAAATCCGAGTCGTTTTGCTCGCCGCAGATTGTCCGAACCGCTGGCAATGTTTTGTTCTTCTGCAACGATTTGCCGTATCTGTTCCAAGAACCAGGGGTCGATACTGGTAAGTTCGTAGAGCCTGCTGATGGTGAATCCGGCCAGCAGGGCGTAGCGAAGATAGAAGATCCGGTCCCACGAAGCGTTGACCAGCTTGCGTTGGATTTCGGCCAAGTCCCAGCCGCCGGCATGATTGCGCGGTTCCCGATCCTTGCCGTCCGCTCCGAGCCCGAAACGTCCAATCTCAAGAGACCGAAGCGCCTTCTGCAACGACTCCTTAAAGGTGCGACCGATGGCCATCGCTTCACCGACGCTTTTCATCTGGGTAGTGAGAGTCGGGTCGGCCTGAGGAAATTTTTCAAACGCAAAGCGAGGGATTTTGACTACACAGTAGTCGATCACTGGTTCAAAACTGGCCGGAGTTTCGCGAGTGATATCGTTTCGGATTTCGTCCAGGTTGTATCCGACGGCCAGTTTGGCCGCGATCTTGGCGATTGGAAATCCCGTCGCCTTGGACGCCAAAGCAGAAGACCTGGAGACTCGCGGATTCATCTCAATGACCACCATGCGACCATTCTTGGGACTGACGGCGAACTGAATATTTGACCCTCCGGTCTCGACGCCGATTTCGCGAATGACGGCAAACGAGGCATCGCGCATAATCTGGGACTCGCGATCCGTCAGCGTCTGGGCAGGGGCCACCGTGATTGAGTCTCCCGTATGGATCCCCATCGGATCGAGGTTCTCGATCGAGCAGATGACGACGCAATTGTCTGCCCGATCGCGCATGACTTCCATCTCGAATTCTTTCCACCCCAGCAATGACTCTTCGATTAACACTTCCCGGACGGGCGATTGGTCCAGTCCACGCCGAACGATCTCCTCGAATTCCTGCCGGTTGTAGGCGATCCCGCCTCCGGCGCCTCCCAGAGTGTAAGCCGGCCGGATAATGAGCGGAAAGGATCCAATGGCGCCGGCAACTTCTTTGGCATCGGCCACGCTGCCCGCCGTGCCGGATTTCGCGACGTCCAAGCCAATCTTGAGCATGGCCTCCTTAAACAATCGACGATCTTCGCCTTTAGAGATAGCTTCCGCATTCGCTCCGATCAATCGCACCCGGTACTTTTCCAGAATCCCTGCGTGATAAAGGTCCATTGCGCTGTTCAGAGCTGTCTGACCGCCCAACGTAGGCAGGAGAGCGTCCGGTCTTTCTCGCTCGATAATTTTTTCGAGGATCTCAATGGTAATCGGTTCGATGTAAGTTCGTGCGGCGAACTCCGGGTCGGTCATGATGGTTGCCGGATTGGAGTTCACTAGAACTACTTCATATCCCTCTTCCTTCAAAGCCTTGCAGGCCTGAACTCCAGAATAATCGAACTCGCAACCTTGGCCGATAACGATTGGACCGGAACCAATTAACAGAATCTTGTGGAGATCGGTGTTCTTAGGCATGGGCGTTGGCAGATTAGCGGACGATGTGCAAACGTCAAACGCGGAAAGACGGCGTTTCCCGGCGGTGGTGAAGTCCATTGACTAAACTAGCCAAGGGCTTCGGCCTTGATGAGTCACGCTCCTGCGTGACCGCGTGGCGCCATGGCATCACCATGACGCAATGGCGGTCACACCTTCAGCGCTGGGATTGAGCGATCGGAGACGACGAGGACGAGGACGATTTTTAGGAGCCGTCGCCCGCCGCACCCACTTTCTACAGGCTCTCTTCGATTTTCAGAA
>JAFAKL010000452.1 GCA_019235445.1 Verrucomicrobiota bacterium
TTTTCTGTGTCGCCAAATCCGCGCAGATCCGGCGCGACGACATCGTAATGAGCGGACAGGCCTGGGAAACACTTCCACCAGGCGCGACAGAATTCCGGCCAACCGTGCAGCAACACCATGGGCGAGCCAGCCCCTCCCCTCAGGTAATGGATGCGAATACCGTTGGCGGTCAGAAAATGAGATTGTTGGGAATCGATCATGTCTTTGATTAACCGGCTGGTTGTACCTTCAGATCGTCGGGAATTGCAAAATCAATGGTGAAAAATTTGCTCACAAATTCGCCTGATTTTGTTTCCAGCGCTTGTCGAACCCGAATCTTTGTCTCGGATACCCAACCTGGATCAACAACAACCCGACCTTCATCCGCGTAGGAAGGGAGGGGAAGTATACTCTCTGACCGAATTTTGCGCACTGTGCCGCCGCTCAGAATAATAAAGTAGAGACGGCCCGCGCGTCGGCGATTGAGCTCGTCCAGCGCGACCACCGATCCGTCTTTGTTCCAAAATACGCCGTAAGCCTTGGCGTACCGGATATTTGAACTATTGGCTTGCGGGTAGTAGCTGGCCACCGTGAGCATCACCTCACCGTCAGGTACATGGACAAGCTCGTAATGGACAGGGTCAGTTGTTCTCACCGCCCATTCGTGTTCCCCGTCCGGGCTTTTCGGATTTCCTCTCGGCCGATACGGATCGCCTGTCATCGGCGGATTCTGCGCTGCCGCGCCCGCGGTGAGCAGACAGAGCAAAGCAAAGATCATAAAGCGCGCCGCAACCTTAATTCCAGACGACTCGGCATGGACGGATCGGCGCGTCCCAAGGCCGGCGAAGATGCAATCCCTCGGAATGAGTGAAATGGAGGCTGCCAAGGGCTCAAAATGACTTGGATGGCTCATTTAAATGCCCCCGGTCTTCCAGCCGGGGCCCCTGTGTACGATGTAGATTTCTCCATACTCATCACTGCCAACGCGATTTTGAAAGTTTCGTTCGACCTGTGCTGACGAGCGGTCTCCGGCTAGATTGTAAACATCCACTCGACCGGCTCCATTTGCCCCATAGTCCATCTGGCTCGCGTCCGCGTTTGCCCACGATGCGGTCGCGCCGGTGTCGTTTGCTTCCGCGTACATGTCCAGGGCCGGAATGTAGATCAGCGAGCCTCGGGGGATCCGATTGAAATCCACGGCGACCGTCGTGCCTTCGAGTGCGAGAGGATCACCATTGGCCGAAGTCGCTGCCATCCAATTCGCTGACGCCGCTGTCGGGTAGGGCCAATCGGCATCCTTGTCAGAATAGGCAGTGAGCCTGGCATCGTACTCTGCCCATTGGGCAAGTTGGTCCGGAGTGGGATCGGCCAAACCGAAACGTTGTCGGAAGGTTTGCTGATTTTGGTTTGCCTCGCCGCCCAATACGCTCAGGTCATTGCTGCCGACGGGGGAAGCCTCGCCGCCGTCCTTTGGCACGATGGCTCCGGTTTCTGCCTGACCCGCGATTTGTGTCCCTTGAGCGAGATCAACCTGCGCCGGTTCAGAGGATCCTGAGGATACTCCAGATCCGTCGCTTTCCTGGTCATCGCATCCGATCAGCAACAGAGCCATCGTCAAGATCAGGATCCGGATATTCCATAGCACACGGATGGTGACGGATCGATATTGAGCCACGTGTTGGCAGGCTGAAATCTTTGAGCGTTTCTGGCGGAGGGCGCATGGAGGACAAAAGCGTAAGAGCCGTTGGCCCCGGAAAATTGTCTTCGCCAGCCGGTGAGCGAGAAGTTCCTGGTCCGCGCACCGCCGTACCTGGCATCCGCGCTATAGATTGAGCCGTCCGATCCAACGATTCCTGCATGCCCGAGATAGATCGGCCCGTACGGAGAGAATTGCGTCGGACTAACAATGATTGAGCCAGGCGGAGCGGTCCCTGGATTCACCGCGACCGTCGGACCCGTGCGGAGAAGTCGCAGGATTTCGCGCGTGGAATTGGAGCGCAGTCGGAAACCGGAAATTGGGTAAATTACACGGTCGATCTCTCGTCCAACAGCGCTGGTGTCTGGTTCCAGAGATGAGGCGGGCTGAGATGGTCGACTTGTTCTGGCGAGGTTTCGTTTGCGCAAGAGTACCTGGAGCGCGCATTGGACTGCTGGTTCCACCGAACCTTCCGAATCATTGCGGAACGGAAAAAGAGAGGTGTCAGCGTCAGCGATGACAGGGGCCGTCCCGGGTTGCTGCCGGACAAGAACAATCCCCGCGAGCTCCTTTCTTTGCAGGAGAAAGAGATAATAATCAAACTTGCTGGTCGAAACAACGCCGCAATATTCGGCACTGGCGCGGGGATCCGCCTGTTGGATCAATGTTTGTACTGCCAAGGGCACCTCGGCAAATTGCGCGCTCACGGACGAGCAAGCGACAAAGGGCCAAAACAGCAAGCAAGGAATGCTCCAAGCGAATTTCATAACATAAGTTGTACTATGTTATTCCTTTTAAACAACTTAAATATTTTAAGTTATTTGCTGGCGAACCAATTGCAGCCTGGGCGGAGCCCCCAGAAGCGTTAACTTATCGCAGCGGCAGGTAGGCGCCGTTATGCATTTATCCCGGAGGGATTAAAACGAGGGTAGCCTGGCACGAAGTGCCTGGAAAAAAGAAAAAAGACGCGTCCAGTCCCGTAGGGACGGTTGATGAAGGTTTTCTCCCAATGTGTCATGCTCCTTTCCTCGGTCTGGGCGGCATCGCAAAGCAAAACGAAATTCATCCTAAGTGCATGGGCGGAGCCGCTGACCATGTTCATCTGCTTCTCTCAATGCCGACTCCAATGGCGACGGCAAAAGCCATTCCATCAATAAAAAGCGGATCATCAGCCTGGATTCATCAGACCTTCCGGGAACTGCGAAACTTCGGTTGGCAGCAGGGGTACGGGTGCATTCAGGGTGAGCGTTTCTCAGTTTGCCAGAAGCGATCAGTTCCATCGACCATCAGGACGAACCTTATCGGACTCGAACTTGTCGAGAGGAGTATCTGGCCTTTCGAAAAAAGCGCACAACGTAAAGTTCGACCAAAAATATCTCTGGGACGAGTGAGCAAATCAACCGTCCCTCCGGGACGGGTCCACTTTTCTCTTGTTTCCAGGCACTTCGTGCCAGGCTACTTTCATTTGGTCCCTCCGGGACAGGCTATTTTGTTGGTCCCTCCGGGACAGGATACGCTCTTTCGTTGTAGAATTTTCCTCAAGTCAACTTATTGCAGCGGCAGGGAGGTGCCGTGACGCATTTATCACGGAGTGATTAAAACGAGGGTAGCCAGGCACGAAGTGCCTGGAAAATGACGAGTCAAAAGTTCGCCGGCACTTCATTCGCGTGGCGATCTCATTTGATGGCGCCCATCGTGAGGCCACGAACCAGTTGGCGGGAGACGATGATACTGAAAATGATCACCGGTAAGGCGACTAATGTACCTGTCGCCATGATTTGGCCCCAGGGCAGTTCGTAGCCGCTGAGAAAGCTCGTTGCGACCACCGGAGCCGTCTTTGCGTTGGTCCGGGTGAGCACCAGCGCATAAAGCAGTTCATTCCAGGAAAAAATGAAGCTGAAAATGGCCGATACCGCGATTCCCGGAGCAGCCAAGGGCAAAGCAATCCGCCAAAAAATAGCAAAAGAGTTGTACCCCTCCAGGGTGGCAGCCTCGTCAAGTTCCTTTGGAATATTCCGGAACTGATCGGCGCAAATCCAAACGACGATCGGCACATTGAACGTAAGGTAAATCAGGATCAGGGCCAGTTGGGTGTCGAGCAGGTGGAACTGGCGAGCGATCAGGAAAAAGGGCAGCGCCACGACAATCGGGCTGATCATTCGATTGCTGATAAACCAGAACCAGAGGTCCTGTTTTCCTTTGAAATCAAATCGCGCAATAGCATAGGCCGCCGGAGCGCCAAGGATCAGAGAAATCGCAGTGGTCGAAAGAGCGACGATTAATGAGTTAACAAGGCTGGCACCGATGTCGAATTTCTCGAAGGCCCTGGTGTAGTTTCCCAGCGTGGGGGGGAAAAAAAATTGCGGGGTGGGCGATAAGATCGCCGCCTGCTCTTTCAGTGAGGTGGTGACCATCCAGTAGAACGGAAAAACGCAGACCACAATTGTCACCAAAAGAAGAATGAAATGCAGGAGGTTGAACCCCTGAGGGGTTGAGCCCGCTTTCGACGTGGAACCGGCCATACTATTCTCCTCAGACTTCTTTGTAGACGAATTTAATGTAAAAGCGGGAAAGGAGCGTAGCGATGATAAGCAAAATGATCGCTTGCGCCGAGGCGACCCCTTGGTCAAAGGCGCGAAAGCCAACGCGCTGCACAAAAAGACTGACCAATTCGGTGGCTGACCCTGGACCCCCTTTTGTCATGATATAAACCACATCAAAAAGCTTTAGAATGTCCGCTGTCCGAAGGATTAGAATTGCGGTGATGCCGGGTAACATAAACGGCAACTGAACCCTCCAAAGGACCTGCCACCATTTGGCGGTCTCTAACTTGGCAGCCTCTTCGATTTCGGCGGGTACCATGGTGAGGCTGGAGAATAGAACCAGCGCACAGAAAGGGGTCCACTGCCAGATCTCCATGATCGAAATCGAAAGAAAGGCCAGGTTCGGATCGGCTAACCAGTCTGGACGAAAATGAAAGATAAAACCCCAGATGGAATTCAAGATTCCATAATTCGCATCAAACATCAGTCGTCCCATCAGACCCACCACCGCAAAGGTGGTAGCCATCGGAATGACGAGTGCGACGCGGCAGATTTTCTTGAGCAGTTCATTTCCCTGCTGGTGTAAGAGGAGAGCGATGACCAGACCGAGCACGAGTTCGCACGGGAGAACGATAATCAGGAAAAGGAAGGTTCGGCTCAGGGCATCTCGAAAAGAGTCATCCTGAAAAATCGAAATATAGTTTTGAAACCAGGTCAGAGGAGCGTCGTAGATCGGCCAGATACCCAAAAAATTCCCATGCCAATGCACCTTTGGGAGCAGGAACTGGTGAAACGAAACACCAACAGCAAATATTAAGGGAAATATTCCGACGGCCAGCAGAACCACGACGGCGGGTGCAAGAAAAAAGAACGCCCCCGTTGAATAGGTTTTCTTGCTTTTGTCAACGCTCATGTCGGAGTCAACCATCCCAGTTTTAGCCCGCGATTCCGTTCCCGCCGGGCCGCGCGTTGGCGTTGCCCGGCGGCGTGCGAATGGATCTTTGCCTTGCGATTATTGCGCCAAGGTCTTCTTGCCGTCATAGTAGCCGGCCTTTTTGAGCACATCTTCGACGCGTTTGTCGATTTCATCGGATCCCTGCTTCACCGTGGTCTGGCCGTCCATCATCTTTGTGCCCCATTCGGCGATAATTTCGGACAACTGCGGCCATTCGGCGAAGCGCGGACGGAATTCCGGCACACCCTGTTTCCAAGACTCCACCATAGGCGGGACAAACGGGTACTTTGCGACGAACTCCGGGTCCTGATAAGTCGACTGCCGGCCGCTCACGCCACCGTCTTCAACATATTCTCTCGCCTTCGCCTTGGAGGTAACCCACTCGATGAATAACCAGGAAGCGCCTTTCTTCTTGTCATCGGCTTGAGTTGTCACTGCAAGCGAGAAGCCTCCAAGGGCGGGTTTGCGGCCGTCCGGACCTTTCGGTTCCGGCGCGATGCCAAGCTCATTGACAATCTTAGAGGTTTTCGGGTCGGCCAGGGTCGAGTAAAAGGCGGACCATTCGGTGATCATCGCGACTTGTCCCTGGGCAAGCGCGTTCACTGCTTCGTTATGGTCGAAGTCCACGATGCCGGGTGGCATGATCTTCTCCAGCTTCTGTCGGAAGTCGAGGCCTTCCTGATCTTTCGGACTCATCAGGTTCGGTTTGAATTTTGCGTCCAGAAGGGAACCTCCCCATGGCCAAATGAACCGCATGAAACTGTCGCAAGACTGGGTTTCTCCCCGTCGCGACTGGAGCGCGAAAGCATACTTGCCGCCCTTGGTTAATTTCGGCCCGTAGACATTCAGCAGGTCATCCCAGGTTTCCGGGGGGTTGTCGAACCCCGCTTGCTTGAGCATTTCCTTATTATAATAGAGAAGTCCGGAGTAGTTATCGAAGGGCAACCCGTACACGGTGTTGTTCCATGTGCCGAACGCGTTCAGGAGGAGCGGAAAAAAATCATTCAGATCCAGATTGGGATCCGTAAGCTGAGGGAATTTTTTTTGAAGGTCGTCGATCGGAACGATCCAGCCGGATTCTGCAAATTCGCCCAGCCAGACAAGGTCGACCAGGGCGATGGTGAGATCCCCCTGAGCGCTGCAATCAAGAACCTCT
>JAFAKL010000461.1 GCA_019235445.1 Verrucomicrobiota bacterium
CCAATAGTTTGAGTGCGCAGCCGCTCTGATCGTCCCGGAAACAAGAGACACTTCAACTAGTGTACCGTCTCCTAAATCCCCTGGGTTTCGTTGCGATCAAAATGGGCCGCCGGCAAGGCGCGAGGAGGGCGCATAACTAAATCGATACGTAACCGACGAGCAACGCAGCCGCCGGCCCATTTTCATCGCAACAATATACCTCTTATTTAGGGGACAGGACACTGGTTGATCCCACAAGGTTGAGAGGACGAGCTCCCTTCGCCAAGAACACACGGGGGAGCGCGCGGCCGACGATGCTGCAAAGATCGACCAACGCTTGGCCGATTTGCTCCTTAAGCGGCAGAGTCCGCTCCCGATGAGATTTGCCGGCTCGGATTAGCAGCCGACCTTCAGCCCAGTGAATATCTTCCGAACATAGCGATGCAACTTCGCCAGTCCGGAGCCCGAGTCGCGCCAGAAGCAACAACACCGGACCTTGGAAGACACTCGCGCCCGGCAGGTTCAGGCGGCAAAACCTGGCGCGGAGAAGCATCGGAAGTCTGAACCGGCATGATTCACCTGGCTATGTATAGGACCGGTTCATTCGTGACCTCGGCGCTATACATTACCACCTCATTCCCATATTGCTCCCAACCACTCACCGTGTGCGTTTCGCCGGTGATAGCGTTCACCTCCGTTAAGCTATGCGTCGGGGCCGGATGGGTGAAGCTTAAACGTCCCTTATGCGACGTGAAGAAGGCCTGACTTGGGTATGAGTTCCCTGTCCATGCAACTGCCACGGAAGTTCCTCCATTCTGGAATGTGTATGCATAGAAGTCGGCGTAATCAAAGGCACTATCTGAGTACGAGGGGTCGACATATACACCGCCAAACGAGACCATTCCAGACAGGAGGGACATGAGCCTCTGTACCACTTGATACGATTGCTTCCGGTTCAAGGCGGCGTCTACCACCCCAAACACTTGGTTCGGATCGTCTTGGAAATCGTAAATGAAGTTGTGACTTACTCCATCTCCCAAAGATTGGCACAGTCGACGTGCAATGAATAAAGCCTGGGTGTATTGCGTAGTACCTACACCTGTGCTGCATCCCCATTCCGTATCCCAGCGGGGTCTGATGTCATGTTGAAGCCAAGCGAAGCTAAAGTTCGTAAAGGTGTAATAAGAAGGTTCGTAAACTGATTCCGGAACAGGGAGAGCGACCGGGTAAGGATGAGCCGTTAACCCATCGGCATTCGCACCATACGACATCATGACGAAATCATCATCGGCCTGTGCTCCTAGCCCTATCACCGTCATTGCAGGATAGACCGTTTTGATAGCAGTGTAGGAACTGTTAAGCAACGTTACATATTTCTGCTTCCAGTTAGATCCCTCAGCCTGGAAATAAGCATTGTTCGGCTCGTTTAGAATCTCGATAGCTTGGACTGCCGGATAAGCCTTCAGTTGTGCCGCTACCCATGCAGCTGCATTGCTATAAGCGGTAACATCGTAAGGATCCGCGTAAAGACTATTTCCATAGGCGAGGCACAAATCAACCTTTAGACCATTCTCTTCCGCCACCGTGACCCAGTTGATGAAGCTCTGAGGCAGTTTGTACTGACCCTTGATGGTCTCAAACTTACCCCAACTCAAATCATCCCTAATCCAGCCAAAACCGGCTGCAGGAATTAGCGGCATAACCTGATATGGATTCCAACCCTGATCAAAGTGCGTGTTTACTCCCAGCCTGTCATCTGCAAACGCAGAAGCCACAAACAAGGGCGCTATTGAAAGGATTTTAGAAACGGTCATGATGTCCTGTTGAAGTTTTGAAAAGTTTCTCTTTTTTGTTGCATTCTGCCGCTCCGCGGCGTTCAAATCGTGTTCGTGTTGCAAGAGTTGCGATTCGGCGTCCTTTTGGATACACGTCGGAAACGAAGAAACCGGACCGCGCCGGCCCAGTGACCGCCTCCGGAATCGAACCCTCTGGATGAGGTGCCAAGCCTCTTGACGCCGGCAGCTTGGTTTTTCGCGCCGGCGGCTTTGCTAACTCGTCCTCACTACTGGCTCCCACCCCCACAGCTTGCGTTTTCTATCGTGGCTCACTTGGCTATGTATAAAACGGGTTCGTTCGTGACATCGGCGCTATAGATCACTACCCGATCCCCGTATTGCTCCCAACCACTCACCGTATGCGTTTCGCCGGTAATCGGGTTTAGCTCGGTCAGGCTATGCGTCGGGGCTGGATGGGTGAAGCTTAAACGTCCCTTGTGAGAGGTGAAGAATGCCTGACTTGGGTACGAGTTCCCTGTCCATGCGACTGCCACGGAAGTTTCTCCGTTCTGGAATGAGAATCCATAGAAATTAGCGTAATCAAAATCGCTATCTGAGTACTCTGGATTGACGTATAAGTCGCCTCCAACCGGCGCTAACCCGGAGAGGCTGGACATAACTCTCTGCACAACTTTGTAGGATTGCTTCTGGTTCAAGGCCGCGTCCACGATCCCGAACATTTGGTTCGGACCGTCCTTAAAATCGTAGATGAAGGTGTGACTTACTCCCATTCCCATCGATTGACAGAGTCGACGTCCAATGAACAAAGACTGCGAATACTGCGAAATACCGAAGTCTGTGCTGCATCCCCATGCTGTATCCCAGCGCGGCCTGATATCATGTTGAACCCAAGCGTCATTAAAGTCCGCAAATGTGAAAAAGGGAGGCTCGTCCACACTTTCTGGAACCGGAAGAGCAACCGGGTAAGGATGAGCCGTTAATCCATCGGCATTTACGCCAAAAGACATCATCGTGAAATCATCGCCGGCCTTTGCTCCTAGCCCTAATACTGTCATCTGAGGGTAAGCCAATCTTATGGCGGCATAGGCGGAGTTGAGAAGATTCACATACTTGCGCTTCCATTGAGGTCCCTCAACGCGGCGGTAATCTTTGTTTGGCTCATTGAGAATCTCGATCGCTTGGACTGCCGGAAAAGCTTTTGATTGCGCTGCTAACCACGCAACCGCTTTGCTAAATTTGGAAAGATCATAGGGGTTGGCGTAGATGTTGTTTCCCTTGGCAATGCAAAGGTCAACCTTTAGACCAAACTGTTCCGCAGTAGTGACCCAGTCGATAAAGCTCTGTGGCAATACATATTGCCCCCTCACAGGCTCAAACTGCTCCCAATTCAGATCATCTCTTATCCATCCGAAACCGGCCGCAGGGATTAATGGAATAACCTTTGCCGGATTCCATCCTTGATCGAAGTGAGTGACGACTCCCAATCTGTCATCCGCAAAGGCTGGAGCTACACAGATTAAGAGCGCTGCGGACAGTTTTTGGAATGTGTTCATGATGCTTTTAGCTTTTAGCGAAGTATTTAAGAAAGCTGGCTGGCTAAGGCCAATTTCCATACACATAGGGGATTTATTCATTGATTGCAAGTATTTCCATAAAAACAATAATCCTTTAAAAAAGAAGGGACGCACCGGGCATCTGTTCTCGCGAGCCGCGCCCAGGACCGGTAAATCAGAGGCTGGCATCGCGCCGGATTTCAGCCGGAACGCAATCGGCGTTAAAGGAGGTCAAAGGTTTGTAAACTGATTCCGGGATAGGAGAGCGAACGGGTAAGGATGAGCGGTTACCCCCGTCGCCATTCGCTCTCTTCTTCCACCATGAGCCGGTTAATGAGGTTTGAGGCAAATTTTTGATTGGCCTGAAAGTTACCAACCTATTCTCATCAGGTTTGTAACAGTGTTAAAAAACTAGTGGTTGGAACTTTTCATTTCAATCGCGATCTATAGCCCACAGAGCCATCACGCAATTACTGCGCTTTGCGATAAAACTCAGGGAATTTGACAATATCAGGATTATTTCGGATAACGAGCGCGACGATGCCAGTCCGATCGAAGCGGCCCAGCCATTCCGCCGCTTCAGGCCGGCCAAGGAAAACGTCCGACCTTGGTAGCAGCGCGCACAGGCGTGCTGCATTTCTATCGCGATCAATTTTATAGGATTAAAGCAACGCGCGCTTCTTACCATGGCATTGCAGCATATTTCATAACTACATCCTCGACACGGCATAAGAATCACTTTCCGGCAAGTGATGTTTGTGCGTGTCAACTTTGAGAAATAGGGCTGGCCTTCTCAATGTTCGGATTGTAGAGTGGGTATCGCTCATGGGTTATCCTGCCGTTTTATCGAAATTGAGCCCAGAATCAGGCCGGAAATTGCTGGGGACAGTAGTGCCCGATGCTAGTTGATACCGCCGCCGCTCAGCTCCCGAATCAATTCGATGTCTGTGTTGTCGGCAGCGGTCCCGCAGGGATCACTGTGGCGCTGGAGCTTTCCCGCTCCGGGCTTCGAGTCTGCCTCTTGGAATGCGGCGGACATAAACTTGCGGAGGACATCGAAAACCTTAGTGCAGGTGCCGTAGATTCAGCTCACGGCTATGAGGAGCAAACCCTTCGGAAGGGACGTCGTCGGCAGTTTGGCGGCACGGCGAATCTGTGGAATCACAAAGTCCGCGGTGGTTCCGGCCGGCATATTCGCTACGTGCCGTTGGATGAAATTGATTTCGAACGTCGCGACTGGGTGCCGGACAGCGGCTGGCCCTTTGGCCGGCGCCACCTCCAGACTTTCTACGACTCCGCTGAGCAGTTCTGCGGCATTGGCAAATTTGGTCTTAGGGTGTCAGAAGCCGGGACAAAAAAGGGCCATCCCTGGCAAACGGAAAGAATCGAGTCTATCCTCTCCCAATTTGGCTCCTCAGAGGTTTTTCTGGATCATTATCGTCGAGAACTTTTTCGTGATGAAAGGGTATCCGTGATCCTGCACGCGGTGTTGCTCCGGCTACAG
>JAFAKL010000517.1 GCA_019235445.1 Verrucomicrobiota bacterium
CCCCAGCTCCTCGAAATGCTCTTCGATGGCATATAAGGCGGCTTTCAGATTCAGCGTGTCAAAAGTTGTCTCCGCGAGCAGCAAATCGACTCCACCTTCCACCAGAGCGGCAACCTGCTCCCGGTAGGCGTTCTTGACTTGTTCCCAGGTGACTTCCCGTTTTCCGGGATCATTCACGTCGCGCGAGATCGACAAGGTCCGGTTCAGAGGGCCGATTGACCCGGCAACATACCGTTTGCGACTTGGGTCGGCTGCCATGACCTGTGCGATCGCTTCCCTGCCCAGGCGAGCGGCCGCACGGTTGATCTCTGTGACATATTGTTGCAACCCGAAGTCTTCCTGAGAAATAGTGGTGGCGTTAAACGTGTTCGTCTCGATGATGTCGGCGCCCGCTTCAAGGTATTGGAGGTGAATCTGTTTGATGATTTCCGGCCGCGTAAGGCAGAGAATCTCGTTGTTGTTTTTCAAAGGGGTGGCATGCCCCGAGAATCGTGACCCCCGATAATCTTCCTCCTGAAGTTTGAACTGCTGGATCATGGTTCCCATCGCTCCGTCCAGGATGAGAATCCGCTGGTTTAAAGCTTCAACGATGTCGAATGAAGCGGCTTTATGGAGGTGGCTGGCCATAGGCAATCGGCTGGCAAGGGTAACACCAGAGGTGCGAACCCGCAAATGATAGATTGATCCATCTTGATAGATCGATGGATCACGCAAGCACTGGGTGGGCCAATCTCGGAGCCCGCCGTCAACCTCGAATCAGCTGCACCGGCTCCGCCTGCGAGACTTCATCCCTTGTCAGCACTACGCGTAAACGTCCGCCGCAACGGCTACCACAAACACCAGGCTCACGAAGGCGTTGCTCATAAAAAACGCCTTATTGATGCCTCCAATGTCCAACTGCGCCGCTGCGCGATGTTCATAAATCAGAGCGCCTAAGACCAGGACCAGCGCGGCATGATAGATCGGGCCGAGGCCACTGATTAAACCAAAAAGGATCAGGCAAACCAATAGGATCCCATGCATGACCTGCGCCAATCGCAGACTGCCTGGAATGCCAAACTTCACGACCATCGAACCCAGGCCTTTACGCCTGTCGAATTCGTAGTCCTGGATGGCGTAGATCAGGTCGAATCCGACCAGCCAGAACATGACCCCAAAGGCTAACACCAGAGGAGGGAAGGCGAACTGACCTCTGACGGCAAGCCACGCGCCAACCGGCGAAATGGCCAGAGCAAGTCCCAGGAAAAATTGCGTGAAGGACGTAAAACGCTTCGTCAGCGAATAGAAGAACACGATTGCCAGCGCCACCGGCGAGAGCACAAAACAGAGCGGGTTAATGAGCCAACTGACCGCCACAAAGGCAATCGATGGGACCACGACCAGCGACCAGCCCACTCGTTTGGAAATCAGCTTGTGCCGCCCGGCGGTGCGCGGATTTTGTTTATCAATTTCCCAGTCTGCCACTCGGTTGAAAGCCATGGCCGCCGTCCTGGCGAAAACCATGGCGAGGAGAATAAGCAGAACTATCCTGGCGCTCGGAAACCCGTGTGCAGCAACAATCATCGACCCTACGGCAAATGGCAGGGCAAAAACGGTGTGCGAAAACCGAATGAATTTCAGGATCCGTTGGATGTAGTCGAACACGGTGGTGGTAAACGAATAGCTGGCAATCGACTGAAATGCAAAGAACAGTCGGCGCGATGAGCCCGTACGACAGATCCGCGCTGAACGCGCCGGACTTGGAGTTTGGACATTTCGAAGACGATTTTGAGGGCCTAGGTGCCTCTCCGGAGAAGGTACCCCGGAGGGACACTGGCCCTGAACCGGAGTGAAACCCACCTAAGCGCTAACTTAACTTAAGGAAAATCCTACAACGAAAGAGCGCAGCCCGTCCCGGAGGGACCTGGCACGAAGTGCCTGGAAACAAGACAAAAGTGGACCCGTCCCAAGAGGGACGGTTGATCGGTTGATCTGCTCACCAGTGTATTCCTGCTGACACTATTCCTCATCCGAGACGCTTGCGGATCATCTCGCAAACCGTCTCCAGCACCTTGACACGGGCGTACCGCTTGCAGTTGGACTCGACGATCGTCCAAGGGGCATTCGGCGTGTTTGTGCGGTGCAGCATCTCCTCGACAGCTTCGCGGTACTGATCCATCTTTTCCCGATTGCGCCAGTCTTCCGGAGTGATCTTCCATTGCTTGTGAGCCATTCCCTCACGTTCACGAAACCGCCGCAGCTGTTCGTCAGGATCGATGTGGAGCCAGAACTTGAGCAGGACCGTCCCGAAGTTTATCAAGTGCTGCTCCATGCCGTTGATCTCTCGGTAGGCTCGCCGCCACTCGACATCCGTGCAGAACCCTTCCACGCGCTCGACCAGCACGCGGCCGTACCAGCTCCGGTCAAAGATTGCGATGTGCCCGGCCTTGGGCATCTGCGCCCAAAAGCGCCAGAGGTAATGGTGAGCCTTTTCGACGTCATTCGGCGCGGCGACAGGCACCACCTCATAACCTCGTGGATCGAGGTTTTGCGTCAGCCGGCGGATGTTGCCTCCTTTGCCCGCCGCGTCCCATCCCTCGTAGGCAACGACGACGGGAACGCGTCGCTGGTAGATCTCGTGCTCCAGCTCCCGTATCATTACCTGAGCCTTTTTCAGCCGGGTGGCGTACTCCTCTGTTGTCAATGATAGGGACAGGTTCACGTGATCGAGTGCCGTCGTCTTGAAGGCATTGATCGCCCGCACTCTCTCGCGGAACGGCCTTGACGCAGACTGGGCTTTCCCCTCTGCCACCGTCACCCCTCGCTGCAGTGCGTCGATTACAGTAGCGAAAATCTTGAGTGTAGCGAACCTCCGGTCGTGTGCCTCGATCACCGTCCAAGGTGCGTAGTCGGCGTCGGTTTCGATGAGCATGTCTTCTGCCGCCGCCAGGTATTTGGCATACCGCTTGTTCTGACGCTGGTCGTCCTCAGTCACGCGCCAGGCTGTAGCCGCGCTGGCGCGCAGAACGTCAAACCGTCGCTTCTGCTCTTTTTTGGAAATGTGAAGGAAACACTTGACGATGACCACCCCCTCATCGCTCAGCTGGCGCTCGAACGCGCAAATATCCTCGAGCGTCTGGCGGAGCCGTTTCCCCGTGACCTGTCTCTCGACCCGGTCCGTCACCACCCGACGGTTCCAGCTCCGGTCGAAGATGGCGAGCCGTCCAGGAGTCGGCGTCCGCTTCCAGAACCGCCACAGAAACGGATAGAATGCTTCCTCTTGCGTCGGCCCACGCGCGCTGTAGACGCTGAAGCCTCGCGGATCAAGCGGCAGAATCATTTCATTAATAAGCGTACCCTTGCCTGACGCACTCCAGCCCTCGAACACGACCATAACAGGAATGCCCAAACTCTTAATCTGCCGCTGCAGAGCGGCCAGCTTCAGGTCCGCGTCGCCTTTGAGCCTCTTGTATTCCTCTTTCGCGACCTCGCGCGACAGATCGATATCCTTGAGCATAGATGTCAGGCCTCTGCTTCACCAAATTCACCATTCATTCCAGCCGCGATGCTTCCTTAACTCGCAGGCTGGAAGACCGCACGTCGAATCTTCGATTATAGAAGAATCCTCTGCAATCTATGACCAATTTACTCAGCATCATTCCAATCTGCCCTCCTGAGCCGGAGCCTAAGGTGCCGCAGGTCTTCGACCTCAAACCGACCAGTGCTTTATGGTCGGGCTGCCTGAAAAGCCCGGCTCATTTGTCCAAGCTTTTGAATCACGAACGGTTAGCGACGCTTGAAGACAAGAAGTGCAGCGCAGTGGTAGGAAAGGCGTCTCGCCTTACCTCCGAGAACGCGCGCAAAGCGGGGACGCTTTGCCCACAAGAAGTGGCAGCGTACGGATAAGTGAGGCCGACAATCATGGCCCTACGGGGTTCAACTCGGTTCCACCAAGTTCAACCCCGGGAAACATCCAAAAAAGAATCATCCTAAATGCGCCTTATCTTCGCGTCATTCCCCCCTAAGCTAACTTAACTTAAGGAAAATCCTCCAACGAAAAAGCGTATCCTGTCCCGGAGGGACGGTTGATGTGCGCCTGAAAGTGCGCGCCAACAATAGGGTGAAAGTCCCTATCGGACAGAGGCACTGGTCTGTCCGTGGCCGAAGGCAACTGCGTCGTCGAGAGACGGGATGGGGAGCAACCGGAAGCGAATGACCAGTCCATAAACAA
>JAFAKL010000047.1 GCA_019235445.1 Verrucomicrobiota bacterium
GCGTCCTCGTCGTCGTTTTCGTTCTCCGCTTTGAAGGAGAATGACACCTTTGGAGCAAACCTTGATCAACGATCAATCGTCCCTAGGGGACTAGACGCGTCTTTTTTCTTTTTTCCAGGCACTTCGTGCCAGGCCGCCTTCGCAGACTACGGCGCGCCTCGACAGCCATAGTAAGAACTACCTGACGTGCGGTCGCGACGTAGGCCTTGCGGAGTCGGGCTACCCTCGTTTTAATCCCTCCGGGATAAATGCGTAGCGGCACCTCCCTGCCGCTGTGATAAGTTAACGCTTATGCTTATGAGCCGCAGCCCTAGCAAGCAACTAGCCCGGAGCGCAGCCCCAGAAAAGCAGCAACCTGCGCTCACTTCAGGCCGGCGATCACCTTGACGAGAGTCTCATGAGTGAAGGTGGATGTCGGCTGGTCGGCAACGACTTTTCCCAGCCGCAGCACGACGATGCGGTCCGCCACTTGCAGAACGTGGGATAAAGTATGAGAAACAAAAACGACCGCGAGACCTTTTTGGCGGGCTTGACGAATTACATCGAGCACCTCGGCCGATTGCCGGACGCCAAGATGGTTGGTCGGTTCGTCGAGGATGATAACCTTCTTGGCCCAGGCGACTGCGCGTCCAATCGCCACCGCTTGCCTCTGCCCGCCGGAGAGCTTCGATACTGGCTGGTTTGGTGCCGGCGCGGCAATACCAAGACGCTCCAGCTCCTTTCGGGCGCGCTCTTGCATTTCTTTGTTTGCTAAAACCCCGAAGAAGCCCAGTAAACCCTTTCTCAAGATCTCGCGCCCGAGAAAGAGGTTGGCGGCAACCGTTAGATCGGGGGCGATGCCCGAATCTTGATAGAGGGTCTCAATGCCAGCTTCGAGCGCTTCATGCGGTGAAAACCAGAACCGCTCGTGCCCGTTGAGGAATATCCGGCCTGAATCTGCCGTGAGTATACCCGAGAGGATACTGACAAGTGTCGACTTTCCCGCGCCGTTATCGCCGACCAAGCCGACCACTTCGCCAGTATCAACTGAGAAATCAGCATTCTCGAGTGCAACGACGTTGCCATAGCGCTTGGAGATGCCTTCGACGGCGTACAATCGACGATCTTTGGCAACTTCATCCCGCTTCACTGTGCGCTCGCGATTCTGCCCAATCCCTGCATGCCAACGGCGATTGCAATCAGGGTAGCTACCACGATCTGCTGCCAGTTCGGTTCGACGCCGACTAGAATGAGGCCACTTAGAATCGAGGTTGTAATGAGAGCGCCGAGTACCACCCCTGTCAACCGGCCCACACCTCCTTGCAAGCTGACGCCGCCTATGACAGCAGCCGCAATGGCGCTCAGCTCGCCGCCTCGGCCTGAAAGGGGCGAACCCGATCCAAGCCGGAAGTAGACAAATGCTCCGGCCAAGGCGGAAAGGATGCCGGACAGCACGTAGATCTTAAGGAAATGCTTCTGCACGTTGATGCCGGCCGCTCGAGAGGCGAACAGGTTCGACCCGATCGCATACGTCCATCGCCCAAAGCGCGTTAGCGACAGGGAGGCCCAGGCGATAACGATGATCAGAAGAACGGCCATCACGGGCACGGTGAGCATTCCGAAATACCGGACATTGCCGATCAAAATTACCGCCTGCGGCGCACCTGCGATCTGCACGCCTCCAGTAATGACGAGGCTCATTCCAGCGGCCGCCCCCATAGTTGCTAGCGTTGCGACAAAGGGCACAATTCGTAGATAGGAGATCAGCAGTCCATTCGCGAGACCAATGATCCCGCCCACTGCACCAGCAGCCGCGAGACCGAGAACAACAGCGGGGATCGGGTCACAGCTTTTTTCAGTAAGCGTACGAATGACAAGCGCCATGATGACTCCGGCGATTCCAAGCGTCGAGCCAACCGAGAGGTCGATCCCGCCCGAGGCGATGATAAAGGTCTGGCCGATTGCCATCAGGACGACAGGCGAGAAGTCCTGGAGAATGTTAGCGGCTGCCGCAATTGAGAAAAAACGCGGATTGAAGGCAGAGAAAGCCCCGGCCATCCCAACAAAAAAAACCAGCAGCAGGAAGTCCTGCCGAAGTACGAGCGAGAGAACTCGGATCCTCCAGGTATCGATGTTCTCGCGTGACTGCAGGGCCGATCCTGAAGCCGGTTTGATCATGGAGGACGCAATGGTGAGCGGACTACTCTACGTACATATACTTTTGGGTCTCGCCAAGATTGTCCTTCGTCATCACGACATTGGGGATGACAACCGTTTTATTGATCGCATCAAGATTCTTTCCCGTGAGCTTGTCATAGGCATATTGCAGCGCGAGTTCCGCTTCCTTTGCCGGTTGCTGGGCGATCAAAGCTGTGAAGACGCCTTCTTTAAGAGCGTCGACCTCAGCCTTGTAGGCATCGTAACCGACGAGCTTGACCTGACCGACCTTGTTTGCGTTTCGCAGGGCTGCGACCGCGCCGGTCCCGCTGGTGCCGTCAATGGCAAAGACGCCGGCAAGGTCCGGAAACTTTAACAGAGCGGTATTGACTGCCGAGGTCGCTGTCGCTGGCTGGCTATTAGCGTATTCGCGCCCAACAATCTGAATATTGGGGTATTTCCCTATCTCTTCACGAAATCCCTTCTCGCGCAAGGTGTCGGTTGTTGCGGAGGGCGACCCCGACATGATGAATACTTTGCCGGCTCCGCCAATCTGGTCGGCAAGCGTGCTGGCTGCTTTCCGACCACCATCGATATTGTCTCCGGTTATGTGGGAGGTAAGATAGGACTGGTCTTTTACCGTCGTGTCCACGGTGATAACCGGAATGTTGAGAGCTTGGGCGCGAGTAACTGCCGACTGTAACGAATCTGGATCTGTCGGCACCAGCACCAGAGCATCAATCCCGTTGGCGAATGCGGCATCCACAAAGGGCATCTGAGTCTGCGGCGAATAATCAGAAGCGCTGCCCTGCCAAATCAGATTAATTCCAAGTTTTTTCGCTTCGCTGCGGGCACCAAGTTCCATCGCTTTGAAGAAGGGGTCGGAAGCGATTCCGGGTATGAAGGCTATTGTTTTTTCCTTGTCAGCCAGAGCATTAGGACTCAGCAGGGTCAGGACAGCGCCGACCAGCAAGCTGGTTGCGACCGCTGCAGTTTGCCGCATCAAAATTTTGCGGAAAATGGAGGAAGCTGAGGTGGAATCGCGGTAGGATTTCATAGGGGGTAACATCCCAAGACAAGCGCTTACGCAAGCTTTTGTAAAGAACTATCCGCGAGGCGCCAACCTGCGCGAATTTGCGTGCGGCAGAATCGCGATAATCTGCCCTATGCGCTATGGCGATGGCGACCAAAGCTTCTTGAGCCTCGAGTCAAATTCGAAAGGCTCCGGTTTACCGATCCTAATTTTCTCATAATCGGCATGCTCAGCATTTATTAGGTAGTTGTTTCACTGTGAATCACAGCGCTTGGAACTTCTAAAACAGCTGAAGTTCCGGACAGAACCCAGGCATCACCAACCGCCGCAGCCGAAAGCGGAGGTGGGTCTGCATTCCAGTCGCTCGGCAACGATGCAGGACGAGATATCAGCCCCTCATCATATCCCACCGGCACCAAGACATATCTCAACCTGGCATAGCGCCATATGGCATTGTCAATATCGAGGCCGAGATCCGGTTCACGCAAGAATTCTCGAACCGCCAATGCGAGTATAATGGATCCGCTGTCCAGAACCACGTAAGCAGCTGCGCAGGGTAATTGTTACCAGCTACCATTCAAAAACAGGTGCATCTTCCCCTTATCTAGGTCCTTCACACTCGGTGTCTTAGAAAGACACAATTCGGGCCGGCGGGATTCGAACCCACGACCTCTTGAACCCCATTCAAGCGCACTACCAAGCTGTGCTACGGCCCGATGACAAGGAAGGGCAAAGATGCGGCGCGGACGTGGCATTTTCAAGCAGGAAAGCGCACGTTTGCCACGGCCTCCCCTTGCTCATTGAATTTTGAGCGATACGGGCTCTCAGCTATTACGGATTCTGGTCGACGCGAGTGCCAATGCTCGGACGCGCTGTCGCACCTCGCTCGAGCTCAGCTGCCCGTCCGAGAAATCCTCGTTCGTCGCGTAAACCATGCGCGGAATGATCAAGCAGCGGAAATCCAGCATGAGACTGTTCGCGAAACTCATGACCGACATGTAGCTCGCGGATCCGCCGGCTGCGCATAAAAACCCGACGATCTTGTCTTCCCAGGATTCCCCGGTCAATTCGATCAGGTTTTTCAAGGCCGCGCTGGCGTCGAAATTATAGATAGGAGTTGCAATGATCACGACGCGAGCGCTGGAGATTGTTTTAGATACCGCGATCACCGATTCATGATCGTAGGCGGCTTCCCCGTCGCAGAAGGGCAAAGGCAAGCTCCGAAGATCGATCATCTGCGCCGCAATACCCTGCGACCGGTAACAATCGGTCAGAAACTGAGCCATCGCCCGACTCCGGCTATTTGAGCGCAAAGATCCGGAAACGATCAGATATTCGCTCGACGGCTCCTCCATAGGGAGAAAATCAAGCGCAGACCCTGAAATTCTGCCAGCTGGATTTTGGAGCAACTGGAAAATGGAACGCCTTTCCAGTACTTCCGCCGAGCCCGACGGCGAGGAGACAGAAAAGATTAGGCATTTGGCTAGCGGTCGGCCATATTACCCCTCCGAAAACGGGGCGTAGCTTAGCTTGGTAGAGCGCCTGCTTTGGGAGCAGGAGGTCGCACGTTCAAATCGTGTCGCCCCGATCTACAACAACCAGAAGGACTTGTATGGACCCTGGCAACTCGAAAGACCAGGCTGCTGTCCGTGAAGCTGTGGTGGGGAGGAGGAATATCTCTCCCAAAGACAGCGGGACGTAACACTCATGCGGATATCAGCGGAAAGACTGGGAGGGGATCGTTCGCCCAAACGGGTGTTCTGTCTGCAGCTTTAGCAACTTTACCATCGACTTTCCATCATCGGTCAAAACGTAGAGATCTTATGGGATCAACTGATGAAACACCAAACTCTAAAGAATCACGTTCGCAATCATAACCTTGCGCCGGGCGTGATAGAGGAGGGCTGGATTGGTTCCTCTGATAACTGTTCTTTGCGCCGGGGGTAAGCCATGTATCCTGGACGTTCCGCTTAAGCCTGCGGTTTTCTTCGGCGGACCTGTCCTTATCGCATGGGTAATCTTTATCCAGCCCGATTGTATTGCATTCGCCATACTATAAAGCGTATAGTCATAATTTCACGATTTTCAATAATGAGACTTACCGGCATGGTGACCGTTTCCATGCTCAGGCTTCGAGAGCCAGCCGGGTTGCCGACCAATTGACCTGTTTTCCATTGCGGCCCCCAACAAGAGTGGCAGAAAATTACGATCGGGATCTTCGGTTTCGAATCGGAACTTGCCGAAGATGATGCCGAACCGGACCGTAAGCACCGGCGGTCCGGCTCCGCGACGCACCTACCAGTGCATAAAAACGGGAACGCTAGGATGGAACCGGCTCTACGGTCAAGGTGACCACGATGGCTGGAAAAGATGCGCCTTGATCGTTTCTGGAACGCTCATCACCCTTCTCACTTCGGATTGCTTGCCCGCCGGCAACAGAGGGCAAAGTTCACACGTCTCAGTGCAAGTAGATGCGACGGGTTCAGTAAAGTTATTCGCAATCCAGCAAAACGTGTTCCAAGTTCTAAAATCAAAGCGAAAATTGCGTGGTCCTGCATTGATTTGGCTGCCCTTTTCCCAACTTTCTGATGGTCTTCATATTTCTCTGTTTTGAGGATGTTAACAACTTATTCACCACCATTTCAGATCTTCTTCGCTATCCGACGGAGTTCGCAAACAGCTCATTCTGAAGCAATCCCTCAATCGCCTTGCTCGGTTCCTGATCCGCGCGTGCGTGATCCGGGCAGTGAGACGCAGGTCCTGGCGCGAAACCGAAATGGTTTGGGTAAAATTGGTCAGCTGGCAAGTTCAGGCCGCTTCCAAGACCCTAATCCAGGACCTGTCCACTTCCACTGACGGATTTCAACACGTTAGAAAACTGTGCCATCTTTTGCGTTCCTTCTCCCGCGAATCCTCGTCGAGGTCCTCACTTTTCTCCTCCGTAGTGCCTGGCCTGAGCGCATCTTCATCAAGAAAGGTAGGATAACCTGGCTCTTTTCGCTCCCTCTCCGCCGAATTCTCATTGGTTCTCATCTCTTTGGTAATTCTAAGTCATATTGCGGCTCGCGTCATCCGATTTTAGCCGGGTTGAACCGATTGCCTGCGCCGATTCGTGCGCTGGCCTTTGAACGCTCGACAAGATCAGTCCTGTCCTAGACCAGTGGTGAAGGCGATTCATCGACTTCTTGATTAGCCTGAGTCCCCACCAACCCGGTCGCTAGAGATTCGCTCGAAGTACGTGCTTAGCGTTACTCTGGCGTGACCGGTGTGGCGATACTCCAAAACCCGACTTGATCAATGTCGTGAGTCGAACTTTTGCAGCCGATCCATCCGTGCCACGCGGTCACGCAGGAGCTGGCGCTTCGGGCCTTCGGCGCCGTAGATTGCAACCCAGGACCAAATAGGGGATGCAACTCTAAAGAGGGACCGCTCAAAAGAGCAGATTTTTCTCTGCTAATT
>JAFAKL010000188.1 GCA_019235445.1 Verrucomicrobiota bacterium
CGCTAGGTCAGCAACAATCAGAGAGATACTTTTCTTGACACACACTTTTTGGCTCACGTCATTCTGCAATTTGCATCAGCAGATCCACCGTACTCTGCGGATCTTGCAACATCATGTCGTGGCCCGTGGCGATCTCTTCAGTCTGCCAACCAGAAGATACCGCACGCTCCCAAAATCGGTGAAGACTTGCCATCTGCGGAGCTGTATGACGAACATAGATTTTACGAACGGTATCTAAGGAGGCGGGGTCATAAACGACCGGCTGAGTTTGGCAGGCAAGTGCAAAATCGGTGAGACGGTTTCCCACCGCTTCTCTCACAGCGGAATCGGTGATGCCCCATTGCTCAAGAAAATCAGAGGTGGCAGGTAGGCGCCACCCGTCGCCCTTCTCCGTAGCAAGCTGGCGATAGCGGGCTGCCACATCTGGCGGTTCGACATCGAGCAGGCATTCTCCTGGTCGGGCGAGGAAAGCACCTAGGAACGTGATCGAGCTTAAACGCCCAACAGCTCTTTCCGCAATTGGCCCAGCAAGAATCCCCGCGTAGCTGTGCAATACTAGGTGAACTTTATCGATATCCTCAAACCATAAAGTCTCCAGCACATCTTCAATATGGGTCTCCACCCCGACTTGCCGACTCAGTTCCCGCCGTCTTTCCCCTTGACCGGTTAAGGTTGGAGTTAAAACCGAATATCCCGCTTTCGCCAAAATGGAACGCACATTCTTCCAACACCACCCGCCGTGCATTGCTCCATGAACCAGAACGAAATTCACCATTTTCGCTACCTATTGTACAGGGTTCCTTCTTATTTAAAAGCTGAGAGCGAGAGGCCGGCGACTGCCCTGCAATTGCGGCATCAACGGCGCGACGCTCCGAGAGATCAGGCAGATATTTCCGGGCATCCTGAAAGCACACATCGGGGCTGCAGAAGCTTGCTACGTCTCCGTAGAACTCCAACATCTCCCGGGAGGGCCAGCCGTAGGGTCAGGTAGGGGCCGTAGGGCGTAGGGTCAGCCGCTGACTTATGACTTCCATGTGATACAGGAAAATGTGTCACGACCTCCTCGATTGAGTTTGCTGGTGCCGCTCCACTACGTCATGACGCGCGGAGATCATCTGATCATCTGGCACGGCGATGCGCGATCACGCTGTGCTGGATCACACCGGATTAAGTCAGGACCACATCGCCGCGCTATTCCGGATGCCCAGCAGCAATTCGGTGCCTCAGACGGTTTAAAGAACAAATGTCATAAGTAAGCGGCCGACCCCATACCGGTGACCCCATACCGTGACCCCATACCGGTGACCCCATACCGGCTTCCCCCTACTGCTCCCTCTTCCAGTCGCCACGAGAGAGAATCACTGGCAATTGCCAGGAGTGCAACGGCTACGACGGAGCAGATGCCTCCAGACTGCGGCGACGAAACCGGCCAAAAAGGTCATGAAGTACGGAAAAGTACATCAAACAGCGGTCAGACGGGCCGAATCGGCCAAAAGCAGCCCGAAAAATAGCAACAAATAGCAACTGATACGAGAATGAGATTTCTAAATTGACTGTGCTCCACCGCCCGCCGACTGGCTTCCAGAGAGGCTCTGCGGGTTTTCGAAGTCGAACGAAATTCTTGGGTTGGGTGGGGCTCGAACCCACAACCAACGCCTTAAAAGGGCGCTGCTCTACCATTGAGCTACCAACCCCTCAGGAAACGAGCAGTGAAACTATTCCTAAATGCCCTGGCTGCAACTGAAAACCCGCAAGAGGGACGAGAGGAGATCTCCACAATCATCACCCCTTCTCGATCATTGCATAAGCATTGTGGTTATGGATCGATTCGTAGTTCTCGGCCTCCACCCTGTACCAATCGATTCGTGCATCTTCGTTGGCCATGACGGCGACATTTCGGACCAGGTCTTCGACAAAAACCGGATGTTCGTAGGCCCGTTCGGTGACCGCTTTTTCGTCCGGTCGCTTCAGCAGGCTGTACAATTCTGAGCTGGCGGCAGATTCTACTAATTGGATCAGATCTTCGATCCAGATCGGCGTGTTGAAACGCACGGCAAAAGTCACCTGACTGCGTTGATTGTGTGCTCCGTAACGACTGATCGCCTTCGAACACGGGCAAAGGGTCGTGACCGGAACAACCACCGTCACGGTAAAGTAGATGTCCTCGTGAGCGGCGGTCGCGGCCATCTTCACGGAGTAGTTCATTAACCCCACGGCGCCGGTAATCGGTGCGCATTTCTCCATAAAAAACGGGAACTCGAATTCAACGTGAGCCTGCCTCGAGTTCAGCCGCTTTTGCAGATGCTGCAGGATCACCTTGATATTATCGACATGAATCACCGAGCCATGTTCGTTCAACACTTCGATGAACCGGCTCATGTGCGTACCCTTGAACTGATGCGGCAAATCCACCGTGAGCGAAACTGTGGCTACGGTGTTTTGAGAGGAATGCGCCTTATCCCTGATCTGAATCGGGAACCGGAGGTTCGTGACTCCGACGCGATCGATCGCGACTTCCCGATGATCGGGTTGATTCTGCGTATCCACCAGGCAGGATAGTTGCTGCGAGTGCATTGTTGTAGGAAGTCAAAATAGCAGTTGCCATTGCGTCCGAGCTCAGCCAAAAAGATTGATTCGGAACCCGGTCCGGATCTGTAAGCCTCTGATATTTTCTATCGTCGGCGTGAAAGAATACCACGATTTGCTTCGTTTAGTTCTCGAAAAAGGCGAACCCAAAGAAGACCGCACAGGGGTTGGCACAATCTCCTACTTCGGCGCTCAGGCACGATTTGATCTTGCTCAAGGTTTTCCCCTTCTCACGACCAAACGCGTCCATTTCAAATCCATAGCGTTCGAGCTGCTATGGTTTATACGAGGAGAGACCAATGTCCGGTCGCTTAACAAGCATGGGGTGACCATTTGGGACGAGTGGGCGGATGAAGAAGGGAACCTCGGACGCATCTACGGGGCGCAATGGTGCGATTGGCGGACTCCGGACGGCCGGTCAATTAACCAGTTGGAGCAAGTGATCAAGGAAATCCGGCGAAACCCCGACAGTCGCCGGCTGATTGTCACCGCGTGGAACCCAGGGGAGATCGAATCGATGAGGTTGCCCCCCTGCCATGCCATGTTCCAATTTTACGTTCAGGAAGAAAAATTGAGCTGTCAGCTTTACCAACGAAGCGCGGACCTTTTTCTTGGGGTTCCCTTTAACATTGCCTCTTACGCGTTGCTGACCGAGATGGTCGCGACAGTGTGTGGGCTCTCCTCCGGAGAGTTTATTCACACCTTCGGGGATATCCACATTTACCGGAACCATCTCGAACAGGTTCATGCGCAATTGGACCGTTCTCCGCGTCCTCTTCCGGTTTTGCGTTTTGGCCGCGTGCCGGAACGGCTGCAGGATTTCCAGTACGAAGATATTGAGCTGATTGGCTATGATCCGTATCCGGCCATTAAAGCGCCGGTCGCGGTCTAGTGTCCTGTCCCCGAACAGGAGCTATGGCAGGGAGACCAAGAACACGGAGAGAGGTCACGGGGGAGTAGTGAAAGCGATTGTGGCAATGACCCGGAAACGGGTGATCGGGTACAATAACAAGATTCCCTGGCGTCTTCCTGGTGAGCAAGGATGGTTCAAAGAAGTGACGATGGGGCACCCGATCCTGATGGGGCGCAAAACCTTCGAATCCATTGGAAAGCCGTTGCCCCGCCGGCGTAATCTCGTGGTCACCCGCACCGGGAATTTCACCGGCATTGACCTGATCCGGGATCTGAGGGTGTTTGATCCCGCCCCTTACGAATCGGATGGCAAGGAGGTTTTCGTGATCGGCGGCGCAGAGATTTACGCAGCGTTGCTTCCTCGCTGCAGCGGCATCTATTTGACCCTCGTAAAACAAGAATTTGACGGGAATACGTATTTTCCGGAGTTCGAGTCCGAGTTTGTCATCTCGGAAACAATGCGCGAAACACCGGAATTCGACATTTTCCTCTACAAACGTCCTCCCTGAATCTCGCGTTCCCCTTGTCAGCCGACCCGCCGACCCGCCGTTACGCCGACCCGTTTTCCCGTTACCAGGCGATTCCGGTGTGATGCTGTGCGTTCGACCAAGGCGATCTGGCCTCGAGCCAGGGTTGAACATTCTTATCTTTTTTTTGCGCGTCAGCGATCTGGTCCCATCGAACGCCGTCGCGGGTGCGGTTGTCGCAACCGGTCAGACCGAAGATGGCTACACAGAGAGCGGCAAAGATTAGAGGGGGCATAGAGCGGAGGTAACGGTCATGAGCGATCAATTGCCTGAAAACTGGATGACAGAAAAGCGCAAAATTGCAAGTAGCGAGTTGCCGATCAGAGCTGCAGCCAAACGGTTTTTAGATACCGCTCTCCGGTAAAATCGGGTGGCATCGAACCGGCCATGGCCTTGCACCGGCGATCAATGGCGGATTTCAGGATTCGCAGGAATTCATCGAACGAGATGGCGCGAAAATTTGTGGAACAGAAGAGCAATCCGTCGGGGTTCAAACTCTGAGCGGCAAGAGCGGCCAAATCCCCATAATCCTCTCGAATCCTGAAAACCTTCGACTTTCGATTCCTGGAAAAGGTCGGAGGATCCAGAATAATGATGTCAAACTTTCTCCCTCGACGCTGAAAACGCTTTAACCAATCGAAAACGTCCCCGTAAATAAAATCGTGATCGCCCGCGTTGATCCGATTGATCTCGTAGTTCCGTCTTCCCCAATCGAGAGATTGGCGGGATAGATCGAGGTTCACGGTGGACGCGCCGCCGGCAGCTGCTGCTACCCCAAAGGCGCAGGTATAGGCAAAAGTGTTCAGGAGAGTCCTGCCTTTCACGCAGCTGCGGAGCTGGATTCGATTGATGCGCTGATCGAGAAACAGCCCCGGTGCATGCCCGACTCTAAAATCGACCTCGAACTTCAACCCCGATTCCAAGACAAAGAAGGGTTCTGTGATCTGTTCTCCCCCCAGGTATTGAGGGCCGGTTTTGCTGGTCTTGAGCAAGGGTTTCCAATAGAGCGAGCGATATCCAAGGACCGGGTCAATCATCGGTTCACTGTGATTTCGTGTTTGAACGATCCAGCGTCCCGCAAAATCGTCGATAAGCAAAGCGGAAAAGCCGTCTCCAACGCCGTCGAAGAGCCTGATCGCGTTTGTCTGATCGCTGCGGATGATGCGCCGTTTGTCGGCTGCCCGCAGGATTTTTTCTGTCAGAGTCATAAGGATTTGCGTGTCCAGGGCGAACGCTGCAGGCTGGTCTATGAGCGATCTGCGCGAAATTCTAGAGCATGCGGCCGGCGAAGAACGGCTTCCCGCAACCAGTGTCGCCAATATCCTGCAGTTACTTTCCGGCGGGAACAACCCGGTTTATACGGCGGCGATCGAGGAACTGGCGGAAAACAAGGCCTGGACCGAATTGAACGACCGTTTTTACAAGACGCTTAGTTTTGGGACCGGTGGATTGCGCGGGCGGACGATAGGAAAGATCGTCACTCGAGCGGAGGCAGGAAGGGAGGTGGGAAGCGTCTGTCCGGAATTCCCTTGCGTTGGGACGAACGCAATGAATTTCTATAACATCAGCCGCGCAACTCAGGGTCTCGTCCGCTACATCAAAGAATACCTGGCTCGAAAGGATCCTGCAGGGACGCCGAGCCTGGCGATCGCTCACGATACTCGCTTTTTCTCCCGCCAATTCGCACAACTCGCGGCGAAGGTCGCTGTCGAAAATGGGTGCAACGTTTTCCTGTTCGAATCGAGCCGTTCGACTCCCGAGCTCTCCTTTGCCGTTCGCCACACCAACTCGACGGCCGGAATCGTGATTACGGCCAGCCATAACCCCCTGCATGATAACGGGTACAAGGTTTACTTTTCGGACGGGGGCCAGGTTGTTGAGCCGCACGCCAGCGCCATCATCGGGCATGTCAACGCAATCTTGAGCGAACACTATTTGCCCCTCCCGAAAAGCGAGCAGAGCAAATTGACTGTTCTCGGGGAAGACCTGGACGAGGTGTACAAAGCTCGGCTCCGGACCCTTATCCTCCGCCCTGAGCTGGTGTCAAACCCGAGCGGGGTGAAGATCGTTTTTACCGCGATCCATGGAGCGGGCGGAATCATTTCGGTTCCTGTTTTGCGGGATTTGGGATTCAACGTCACGACGGTGACCGAGCAGGATAGACCCGACGGTTCGTTTCCGACGGTGAAGTCTCCCAATCCGGAGAACTCGGACGCTCTAGCCATGGCCATTGCGTTGGCTGAGGGGGAACGGGCGGACCTGGTCATCGGAACTGATCCGGATGCTGATCGCCTGGGAGTCGCGTTCCGGGATCGATCGGGAAAGATGCAGCTCGTGAGTGGCAATCAGATCGGGTCTTTACTGGCCTTTTACCGAATCGGAGCGCTCAAAAAGCGGGGAATTCTGAATGATGGTAACAAGCATCGCGCGGTTATTATCAAAACTGTTGTTACAACGGACCTGCAGAAGAGCATTGCCCAGCGGGAAGGAGTCCGCTGTGTCGAAACTCTCACCGGATTCAAGTATATCGGTGCAAAACTGGCAAAATATGAGGCGGCCCTGCCGGAGGAAATTCGGAACTCCTACCGATCACTCTTCGAGGAGGAAACGCGTTCTGCGCGTTTGCAGAATTCCAGTTTTTACGTGTTTGGGGGAGAAGAGAGCTACGGGTACAGCGGCGCTGACTTCGTCCGCGACAAGGATGGCAACGGCGCGGCAATTATGTTCGCCGAAGTGGCTGCTTATGCAAAATCAACTGGCAAGACGCTTGATCAACTGCTGGACCAGATCTATCTGGAGTACGGTTGTTATCTCGAGAAGAGCGGTTTTCTGATCTTCGAGGGAGCTGAGGGAGCAGGAAAGATTCGGCGCCTGGTAGATTCTTATTACGCTCAGCCGCCAAAGGAAATCGACGGTTCGGAGGTGGTGAAGGCGGATGACTATTCGGCCGGCGGAATTTACGACGTGGAAGGAGATGTTTTACCCAAGGAAAGGATGACAATTTTTCAGCTGGCGGATGAGAGGCGGGTTGCAGTGAGGCCTTCCGGCACAGAGCCGAAGATTAAGTTTTATCTGTTTGGCAAAAGCTCCAAGGTTTCTGCGGATTCTCTGGACAAGGTGAAAGCAGATCTTGCAGCCGGGCTGGAGAGTCTCTGGGCGTGGCTGCAGGAGGACGCCAAGCAAAGAGCCGGTTAGCCCAAAGCGCTTGTGCGATTCTCGCGTCCCAGAGCCGCTGGGAGGCGACTCGGGAGTTTAACTGGATGCGCCGATACGCCCGCTTGCCGACAGGACGACACATAGGTTCACAGCCGCCGCACTTCTTTCGAGCGATCGCACTTTGCCTGATTCTGGTTCCCTTCGTGCTGGCTTCGGCTCAGGAAACCGAATCTGGTCAATCCGGAGGGCTGCCCCAGCTTAGCGGAGGCGCGCAAGTTTCTCTGATCACCTACACACCGGGCGAAGAGCTTTACCAAGCTTTCGGACATAGTGCGATCCGAGTGCGAGACGATTTGAATGATATAGATCGCCTGTACAATTTCGGGGTCTTTGATTTCGAAACTCCGAATTTCTACGTAAAGTTCGCGCATGGCGATCTCCGCTATCAGCTCGCCGTAGCACCGGCCGCCGAGGAGATCCGACTGGTCGGAGCTTACGGGCAAGGCGTGACAGAAGTCTCGCTGAACCTCACCTTGCCTCAAAGACAAGCATTGTTTGAGGCTCTTGAGATCAATCTGCTTCCTGAGAATCGGTTTTATAAGTACGACTTCATGCTCGACAACTGTTCAACGCGTCCACGAGACGTCATCGAACGGGTCACCGGCTCTCCGGTGGTTGTGCACGATGCCGTAAAGCAGACCTTTCGCGAAATGCTGGATCCCTATTTTAATCGGATTCCGTGGGTCGGGCTGGGGGTCTCTTTGCTCCTGGGAGTGGGAGTCGAGCGAGCGGCCAGCCCGCGAGAAGCATGCTTCCTCCCGGCAGATCTGGAACGTGCGGTGCAGAGCAGCAAAAACGGGGACCAACCCCTGGCTGGGGAAAAGAAACAAATTTTCCGCTCCCAACCCTTACCTGAATTTCCGGCTTTGCTGGCTCCGGCTTACCTTTTCTGGGAGGGCGGAATGGGTTGGTTTCTCTTCTGGCTATTACGCGGAAAAGGGCATTCCACCTGGCCGACAGCGCTTGTTTTAATAATTTTTGGTCTACTGGGATGCTTTGTCTCAGGCCTCTCCTTCTGGTCCCGGCTCTGGGTTTTGCATGGAAATTATAATCTCCTGTGGCTCAATCCCTTGCATTGCCCAGCCGGTCTCTGGCTGTTGTTCGCCAGGCGATGGCCAACTTTCCTCCGGTGGTATTTGTGGTTTGCAGTTTTGGCCTCCTGCTTCTTCATTTGTTTTTCCTCTTTCTTGCCGCAGAAGTTCAGTCCGGCGATTTATCCCTTGCTCTTCATCCTTGCCTGGCGATGTGCCCTCGAGTTGCTCCCGAAAGAGCATGCTTATCGTTGGTAAGGAAAGCGTCCGCGCTTGGCTCGGATCTCAAGAAGCGGAGCGAGACGCTCAAGGAGCAAAGCGGGAACTCAAGAGGCGAGCGGGATTCAAGAGGCGAAGCGGGACGCTTCGCTTAGTGACTCAATCCATGGTATTCCGGGGACAGGACACTCCTTCATGAAACTTTTCCTGGTTCAGCTATTGGCGATTTTGCTAAGTCTCGCTGGGGGCGTTCTGATATCCTTGGCTTTTCCGCCTTGGAACCAGTATTGGCTGATCTGGATCGGGTTCACGCCAGTTTTAGCCGGCTTACTCCTGTTTCCGCGGCACTGGGTCGGTTCACTGATCCAAGGTGCCGTCTTTGGAGGCACCTTTGGCGGTCTGGTGTTTTCGTGGCTATGGGCCGGAGGGCGTCAGAACGACTGGCTGTTTAACGTGGCCAGCCTTGGGTTGGTTGGCGCGATCTGGGGGCTCTTTGTCAGACTTTCGGTTCGATTACCTGAGGTGAAGTCTGATCGGAAGGTAGCACCGATTCTGCCGGGATATGGGTTTAACTCGGAGGCCTGGACAAAATCGATCGCCCATTTGCAGGCTGCTTGCTTAACGGCTGCGGCCTGGACGATGCTGGAATGGGCAAGGGGGACATTGGTGCCCGAGTGGAACGCAGTTGGGCTGGTTCTCCAATCAAATCTGCCCTTACTGCAGATCGCGACCGTGACCGGAGTCAGCGGGCTTTCCTTTGTCGTCGTGTTCGCTAACCTGATTGCGTTGACGACGGTTCGCCGGATCGTCCTCGAGCCCGGCCGGATGACTTGGACCTCGCGCTTCGACGTCACGGCCACCCTCGGGGTCATCTTTCTCGCTGGTCTGGCCGGTTTCTGGTGGCTCCAGCAAGCGCCGCATGGCGATCGCAAAAGCGTTGCCCTGATCTGTCCAGAGACGGTCGATTTCGAGCGTTTTCTCGAACTCACGAAACAGGAAAGCGGGAAAGCGGTCGATCTGTTCGTCTGGCGATGCGCCCGCTTTGCCCCCGGCGATTACTCGCGGCTGGGCGATGCAATGATCGGAAAAACGGCCGGCTTGGTGAGCGGAACAACCTCCGCGGAAAACGGGACCCTCAGCGGCACGACGATTATCATTCCGGGAGCGGTGCGAAATTTGCTGCTGATCCCTGGGAAGCATGATTTCTTTTCTCCTTGGGCCGGGGCGATTAGCCGAACTCTCAACTCCTTTGCATTTGCCGACACCAATTGGGTAACGTTTATCAATTGGGACGCTGGGGATCCCCGGCTGATCCGGGCAGCGGTCAACAAGCAGGCCCAGGCGATCATCGCAGTGGTGGATCCGTTTCCCGGCGGACGGGGCTCGACGGAGCAACTTTTTGCAAATCTCCGGCTATGGTCGGCTTCGCTTGGGCGTCCAGTGATCTTCGCCAGCGCGGCGAATTTCTCCGCGATCGTAGCGGGTTCCGGGAAAAACGGGTCGGCGTCCGGAGTATACGGGTCGGCGGATGGGGGAGACGGCGGGTCGGCGTCGGGCAGAGACGGGTCGGCGATCAGGGGAAGCGTGGCCCACGCTACGGAACTGGAGAGTGTGCTGACCGGAGTCATTGATGTTCCCTCCCCGTTTGACCCCACGCTCTATGGACGCTATGGCGACTGGTTTGCGGTAGCGTGCGGCGGGCTTTGCTTTGCTGCGGCGCTTGTCGAAAGGCTTCGCCGCTATCGTGAGAAACATGGCAGGAGCTTTTCTTAGTGCAGATGACTAAGGTAGCGTATTGCGGTAGAGCGGAGCTTCGGGTATCGGTCCAACATCCTTTTTTGGTTCGACGGGTTCGGCCCGTTTTACGGCTAAATGATGGCGGCGGAATTCCGAAGCATTCTGCGGATAGTACCACTTCCAAGTACCGTCGACGAGATGCCAGACGCGGGGGCCGTGTTCGATTTTTTTCCGTCCAGGGGGCGCGCCGGGAGCATTATCCGGGGAGATACCGGGACGGGGACGCGGGTGGTGAAGGGAAGGAGTTAGTGCCGGAGTTGGCGTCGGGTGAGGGCCTGGGGTCGAGAGAACGGCTGGAGATGGAGAAGGCGTGGGACCGGGAATCGGGGCCGTCGGCTCCTTAGCGATGAATTTCGTCAAAGTCCAGTAGGTTGTGGGACCGGTTAAGAAACGGAACTCTGCGGGGCTGTCCGGGTCATTTCCGCTGCTTAAGACCTCGATGTCGATTTCGGCCGGGAGAGTGATGACGTGTCCTGATTGCATGAGCTGGAGGATACCGGGAGCGTCTTTTTTTGCGGATAAGTCGACGACTTCCTTTAAGGTAGACCGAGAATCGAAGTAGACGGACCCCTTCTCTAAAGTATCCGCGAGAAGAGGGCCCGTCGCCGCGAGGAAGAGCAAGAATGCCGTTTTCATCTTCAGTCAAAAGATAATGAGGGGAGCCGGACAACGCGAGTCAGTCAGGAGCACCCCACGGGCGCGAGCGCGTGAAGATCTGAGAAGAAACTGCCCTCGGCGGACCTCGCCGTTTCAGAGAAGAAGTCAGTCAGGCTGCTATTGGGTGTTAGCAGAGCGAGGCTTAAATTCGGCGGTAGAGCCGGGACCGCGTTTAATGATAAGCTCCTGCAAGAGCTTCCCTGACATGCGTGCACCTGTTTTTCTCGGCATCAGGCAAGACAAGAATGCGGATTTATTGGTGCGGGAGAAGGCAAGTTATGGATGACGAGATTGTTCCATCCGAGATAAGCAAAGCGCTCGACCAGATTGACCGGCTCCGCGCCCTCATCGTTGATCGATACACTGGGGACAACATCCAGAGCAACGAGCCGTTAGGAAAGGATATCGCGGACTTGCGAGCTGCTGTGGATGCGCTTGACCAGGCTTTCCAGAATGAAGGCAAGGGGCCAAACGGAACCGAGGCGACGGGCAAGAAAACGTCTCGAGCGAAAATCCGAATTAGGCTATTTCTGTTGGCGGCCTCGATGATCGGATTGGCCTATTTCTTTTCCAATCCGCACCCCTGGACTTATTTCGACTATACCTACAGAAGCGCGCGCGCACTCGTGTCGGGATCACTCAGTTTGGATGAACCGCCAACGTCGTGGATGAACGAGATGATACCGTTCGAATCCCACTATTATTCAGCATTCCCCTTTGGCAGTGTGCTGACGCTGGTACCGGTGGCGGTTCTGCAAAAATTGCACCTCATCGACGAATTTCCGACCATGGCCGTGGTCGGGATCACTGCCGGATGTATTGCGCTGCTTCTCTTACTGTATTCTCTGCAATACGAAGTATCCAATTTCAAAAGAGGGGTTCTCACTGCTGCGATCTTGTTCGGCACTTGCATGTGGTGCAATCTGGCGTTCGGAGGCACTTGGCAGCTTAACCTCGGATTTGCTGTTCTGGGAGAAATAGGCGCTCTGTACTTCACGCGAAGAGGCGCACCGTTTCTGGCCGGGGCCTTCTTCGCTTTGGCCTTCGGGAACCGGACGGAAATAATTTTGCTGGTGCCGGTCTTTTTTTATCTCTTGGGCGGCGAGATCAAGAAGTGCTTCAAATTCAGCATCGTGCCCATTCTCTTGGGGCTGGCCACGTTGCTCTACAACGATCTGCGATTCCATTCGCCGTTCGACTTCGGTTACGCAAGAATCCCAGGTGTCCTGAAAGAACTCCGGCATGGGATTTTTTCCATTTACGCGGTTCCAGACAACATCAAAGCAATGTTGCTCGATTTCTCGTGGAAGGTATTCAGCCAATATCCGTATCTGGTCCCACATACGTTTGGAGGATCGATTTTCCTGAGCAGTCCGTTTTTGGTTCTCATCTTCAGACGAGGAGCGCGCGACCGGAAACTGAAAATTGCAGCGTGGGTAGCGATCACCTTGCTGATTGTCCCACTGTGGCTACATGGAAATCCCGGGGGCTGGCAATTCTCGTATCGGTACATGATGATCTTGCTTCCGTGGATCTTCGTCTTATTACTCGAAAGTGCTCGACCTCGCGTGACGCTCGTTGAATCCGCGCTTTTCGCGGTTTCCATCCTCATCAATGCTTGGGCGTCTTACCTGTTTTTGTGGACCGGTTATGTTCAACCGTAACTGGAATGCTAGCTTGTTGTCAGGGGCTGCTAAGCCCCAATGCAGCACTGGCAAGCAAAGGTTAAGTTTAATCCTGTCCTACTGCGTGATAAACACACCGATACGACGTGCATCTTCAAATCGGATAACAAAGATGTTGCGGCGAGGATAAGCCAGCGGGAGGCGATCCTGAAAGCTGACGAATGGGCAACCGGATTCTATGGTGATGATCTATTAAGGTTCGTGGATTGCCAGTTCAAGAGCAAACCCATCCGACATCGGTTAGGAACGTTTCAGGAAGCTGAAACCGTTCAAGGATATTATGCGGTTATTCTTCCGGATGGAAGAGCTGTAATGCCGAGGGTGGAGCTGGAAGCGCATCTAAGGATCTCGCCTTAGGAATACAACTCTTCAGTCGTTATCACTTGGGCAATGCCCTTATACTTTGTCGGGATCCGGTTGATGCTTGAGCCAGCAACCACCT
>JAFAKL010000201.1 GCA_019235445.1 Verrucomicrobiota bacterium
GACTGATGACCATTCCGCCTCTGGCGGCCAATCCGGAAAGTTCCAGGAAATACTTTGTTCAACTCCGTGAACTGCGTGCCCGGTTGGAAAAGGAGTTTCGATTTTCTCTTCCTCAACTGTCGATGGGAATGAGTGGGGATTACCGAATTGCGATCGAGGAGGGTGCCACTCTTGTCCGGGTAGGTACGGCGATTTTCGGGGAGCGTCGCGCGAAGGGACCATGAGCGAGCGATTAGCGAAACGTGTGGCAGCCTTCCTGGGATTTTTTGGCGTGTTGTTTGGCGCCTTCGGGGCACATCTTCTCAGCGGGCGTCTCGGAGAATCGGGGACGACGGCCATCTGGCAAACCGGAGTGCTCTATCATCTCTTGCACGCAGTGGTGCTCCTGGTTTTGAGCGGATGGCGGCCAGTGCCCCGAACTGCCTACAACCTGATTCTCGCCGGCGTGGGCATCTTCAGCGGATCCCTTTACATTTTGGCGCTCACCAATATCAAATGGTTTGGAGCGATCACGCCGCTGGGGGGACTTTGCATGTTAGCCGGCTGGCTGGTTCTGGCATTCCAAAGCGCTGAAGGCGCGAAATAAGGTAGCTCCATCTATTTCAGCTTCTGTTCGGCTTCGGCGAGATATCGACGGTCCTCGGCATCGGTCGGCTTGAGCTCTTTGATTTTCAACCATTCTGCTCGGGCTTCCTTTGTCTTTCCCATGGATTCCAGCGCTTCTGCATACTCGGCATGGAGGAGGATCTTGTCAGGCGCCGCGGCGATTGCCCTCTGAAAATACTCTGTGGCCTTTTCCTTTGAGGCAGACGGAATCTGGCCGTAAAGCGTCTGAGCGATCGCCTTGAGGATGGGATTCAAGGTGGCCATTTCGTAGTTCCAGCGAGCAAGGATAAGCAGGGCAAGGTCATTCTTTGGGTTCAGCTCGACGGCTTTTTCCGCCTCCGACTTCACGACCTTGGAATACTCCATTTTCGTTTTATTATCGACGAAGTCGGTCATCTTTCCGTAAGCGATGGACAGGCAGACATGGGCGTCGGCGTTGTCTGGCGCCTCGTGCACCGCCTTTTTAGCGTACGCCAGGCATAATTTTGCGAAGGCTAGTTTTTGCGACCGATCTTTGGCGGCATCAATCTTGTCTGAATAATCTTGCGATAAATTGACGAGCACCGTGGGATTATTAGGTGTGATCTTTTCCGCTTGTTTCAGGACCTCAATGGCATCATCGGTCCGCTCTTTGGCGTCCAGTTCATCGGCCTGGCGGATCAATGCCGAGACGCTCTGGCCCTCTACGACTGAGCCGGCAAAGAGAAAGCACATCGTAGCGCTAAGGCAGAACATTTGCATGGAGCTACGATCGGAGGTGCCAGGATTATTTGCAAGGGTACCTTGAGCATGCGGGTGGAGCGGGGTGCAGAATCACATTGACAGTGGATCGCCTAACCCATAAGTTCTCGATCCTTTTCCAAAAGGCTTTTCATGAAAACATTTTCAGCCAAATCGAGCGGCCTAGAGCGAAAATGGTACATCGTTGACGCCAAGGATCGTCCGCTTGGTCGCGTCGCGGTGATGGTGGCGAATCTTCTTCGGGGCAAAGGAAAGGCGATTTTTACTCCGCATGTCGATACGGGCGACTTTGTGGTTGTGATCAACGCCGACAAGGTTCGCCTCACCGGAAAGAAAGAAGTCCAAAAGAAATTCACCAGTTTCTCCTTATATGTGGGGGGACACAAATCAGAAACCGCGGGGCGCCGTCGGGATCGCCGACCCGAATTGTTGATTGAACATGCGGTAAAAGGGATGATCCCGCATAATCGGCTCGGACGAGCGCTCTACACCAAACTGAAAGTATATAAGGGCGAACAGCATCCGCACGAAGCACAGCAGCCCATCCTAGTCCCATAATCCTACTTGCTTACTATGTCAGAGGTATTTGCCGCTACAGGTCGCCGCAAAACAGCAGTCGCACAGGTTCGAATTTCTCGCGGGACAGGTAAAATCGAAGTGAACGGTCGCCCGTTGGAAGAATATTTTTCGACGCCATCTTTGCAATTTACTGTGCTGAAACCTTTTGAGGTGACCAAGACGAGCAATTCTTTTGATGTCAAGGTGAAGACGACGGGAGGCGGAATAACAGGGCAAGCTGGAGCCATCCGATTAGCGATTTCCCGCGCGTTGCTAGCTCAGGATGCTGCGATGCGGCCCCTCTTGAAAGAAGAAGGCCTTCTTACCCGCGACCCCAGGATGAAAGAGCGCAAGAAATCGGGCCAACCTGGTGCGCGGAAGCGATTCCAATTCTCGAAGCGGTAACACGTCTTGCCGGGTTGCTTTTCCGTAGTCGAGCCGGTAGCTTGCCGCATTGATGTCTTGTTCGAAGATCGATCCGTCATTGCACCAGTCTAAGAAGCCGGAGTGGATCAAAGTTCGGTTGCCCTCCGACCCGGTCTTTTTTTCAACCAAAGCGCTGATTTCAGATCTTCGTTTACACACGGTTTGCGAATCCGCTCAGTGCCCCAACCGTTGGGAGTGCTGGAGTCAAGGAACCGCCACGTTCATGATCGCAGGGGAAAGATGTACGCGCGCGTGCGGTTTTTGTGCGGTATCGACCGCGAAGCCGTTTGCCCTGGAGAAAGACGAGCCGTCGCGCGTAGCGGAAGCGATCCGGCGGATGAAATTGAAGCATGTTGTGATAACGGCCGTTGCACGCGACGATCTCTCCGACGGAGGAGCAAATCATTTTGCGGAAACCGTTCGCGCTGTCCGGGAGTTGGATCCGGAAATTGTCGTGGAGGTCCTGACTCCGGATTTTAATGGGAAAGAGCAGTCTCTACGGCTCGTCTTAGGGGCGCAACCCGATATATTCAATCATAATTTAGAGACAGTAGAACGGTTGACCCCGGCTGTACGATCGCGGGCGAAATATCGGTTATCTCTTGACGTATTGCGCCGGGCCAAAGAATTGGATCCCGACGCCGTTACCAAGAGCGGGATCATGTTGGGGCTGGGGGAGACCGAAACGGAGCTGTTCCAGGCGATGGACGATCTTCGCGAAGCCAGGGTCCAGGTGTTGACGCTTGGTCAATATCTCCGGCCGACTCCGAACCATCTTCCGGTAGTCGAGTATGTCCACCCCGAACTGTTTGACCTGTACAAACAAGTCGCCGAAAAAAAGGGGTTTGAATTCGTGGCGTCCGGGCCGCTGGTTCGCAGTTCTTATCATGCCGCGGATTACCATCCGGCTCGACGTCGAACCCAGTAACCGGATTCTACGGCCCAGCCGGATTCGGTTACCTGTGGAGCAGCCAGGGGCCAGAAGTCCGGGAGTGTACTGAAGAGAGGGGCGCGAAACTCAGTGAGCCACCGCCGTGGCGGATGGCGGTTTTGGGTTGGTAAATTCTTTCTTTAACATCTCGATGATCGCAGCGTTACCGGCTTGGCGTTTTTCCTGGATTTCATGCGCAAGTTGTTCTTCCAGGCGACGTCGTTCCTGCAGATAACGTTTGTGAAATTGTGCGCGCTGCTCGTCGTTGAGCTGTAATCCGGATTTTTGGTACGCTTCATTGATGGAGGCCTCGAGCTTTTGCCGTTGGACACGCTCTCGCTGGCGCAAGACCTCTTTCTCGTCCTGGCTAAGTTCCTGCCAGCGATGCAGGTTTTGCAGTATTCTTTCTTGCTGCTCCGTTGAAAGCTGCTCAAACGCTTTGCGCAGCAGCTCAAATCGGGTGGCGCTGGTCGAAATCGAAGGACTCGTTGGGGGCGTGGTGGAGGAGGAGGACGTTGGCGAGGAGGATGCGACCTGCGATGTCGGGGAGGAAGATGCAACCTGCGCCTGACTCGTCACGACCGCAAAAGCAGAGAGAATCAATGCGACGAAGAATCTAACCATACGGAAGATTCCTCGGAGGAGAGCGCAGAATCCAGGTCGGCTATCAACTCGAGGTCGCTTGGCTCAGTCTGTGTGACAATCACTGGTTTGGACTCTATCTTGTGTTCAACACGAACGCTGAAAACCGTTAAAAAAACTGCCAGCGCGCCCGCAACTGCTCCGGGCAGACCAAACCGTATCCAGTTCGCCCAGAAAGCCCGGCGATCCTCTTTGAGCTTTCTGACGGAAGCAACTACTTTGGCGGCGAAAAAAGGCGAAGGCTCTTCGACCTTTGCCTCTCCCAGCAAGCCCCAAAGTTGATCGCGTTCTGGATCGTTCATCGCGTTGAATTGAACACCACAGACTGCCTAAAGTTTCAAGCGGACCAAGCCTCTTTGATTCCGCGGCCAAAGAATAAGTACAACGCAGTGATCCCGTGCTCAAGGAGCTTTTGGCCCTTCTAAGGAAGCATTTTGGTTCCTTAGGCGTTCGCCGTTCACGGTTCACCGTTCGACGTTCGACGGTGCAGTCGGTTGGCGCCACCCGATGACCGGTGAACGGCGAACCGTGAACTGCGAACTGCGAACGCCCTCTACTCTCCCGCTTCGAGGAAACCTTCGAGTTGCCGGATTCGGGTGGGATGGCGCATTTTCCGGAGGGCTTTAGCTTCGATTTGCCGGATACGCTCGCGGGTGACACGAAATTGCCGGCCGACCTCCTCGAGCGTTCTGCTGTATCCGTCCACGAGGCCGAACCGCTGCTCGAGAACTTGCCGTTCACGCTCGGTCAAAGTATCCAGAACGTCTCGAATTTTTTCCCGGAGCAAGACGATGGCAGTCATATCGCTGGGATTTTCTGCGCCTTTATCCTCGATAAAATCACCGAAGCTGGTGTCGTCGCTATCGCCTACCGGGCTCTGCAGCGAGATCGGTTGCTGCGCCATCTTAAGGACCGCGCGGACACGTTCGACCGGCAACTGAATTTCTTCCGCGACCTCTTCCGGGGACGGTTCTCTCCCGTATTCCTGGACCAACTGCTTCTGTACGCGCATCAGCTTGTTGATCGTCTCAATCATGTGGACGGGGATCCGGATTGTCCGGGCCTGGTCCGCGATGGATCGGGTGATTGCCTGGCGAATCCACCAGGTGGCGTAGGTAGAGAATTTATACCCCCGCCGGTACTCGAATTTTTCGACCGCTTTCATGAGTCCCATGTTGCCTTCCTGAATCAGGTCTAGAAACGAGAGACCGCGGTTAGTGTATTTTTTGGCAATCGAAATCACCAGCCTTAGATTGGCTTCTACCATCTCTGTTTTGGCCCGCAGAGCTCGCTTAAGCCAGTCTTTCAGATCGCAATGCTGACGGACGTAATCGTCAGGTTTCAGCCATAGCTTGCATTCGAGCTCGCGTAAACGGTTTCGGTAATCAGGTAACCGGTCAAGTCCGGTCGTTGACCCCAATTCGGTCCGGGCGATTTCGTTCTGCAAATTGTTGAGCAGGCGCAGATAGTCGTCAGCCAGTTGGACAAATTCTTCGGTAACCTTCTGCTTGAAATAAAATCTCGGGTAGAGCTTCATCAAGCTGGTGTGCGCTCTCTGAAATTCTGGTTTGACCGACGATTCTTTTCCCAGGTCGCGTGCTTCCACCAGTTTGCGATAGAGTGCTCCAACTTCGCCACTTGTTCGTTCAATCTGCGAACAAAGTTTCGGGAGCCCTTTCATATAACGCTCCCGGCTCTCGATCTTTTTGTCGAGAATGACTCGATCAAATCGCTCTCGTCCTTCGATTAACTTCTGCGCCAAATCCAGATGCGATTTTGAAGTGAAACCGAACCGGTTGATGAACTTCTGAACCATCAATTCGGCATCTTCGATTCGCTTCGAGATTTCGACTTCCTGTTCGCGCGTCAGGAGAGGGACTTGCCCCATCTGCTTCAGATACATCCGGACCGGGTCGTCCAGGATATCAATTTTTTGATCTTTCTCCTCTTCCTCGTCATCGACATCCTTTTTACCGTCCTTATAGCGATCAACCTCGGATGAGTCGATAATGTCGACTTCCATGGACCGGAGCCGATTGATGAGTTGCTCCATTTCCTCCGGATCAGCCATATTCTCCGGTAGCGCTTCGTTGATGTCGTCGTAAGTGACGTAGCCTTGCTCTTTGGCCAACTTCACCATGTCCCGGACCCGTTCCTGGAGGTCCAAGGCCGGATCCGAAGGCCCCACTCTGGACGAGTTTCCAGAGTGTCCGTTGGTTGACGCTACGGAGATGTGCAACTCGTCAGAAACTTCAAGTCGGACCTTGTGTTTAGGGGCCAGGTGAGAAAACTTACCTGGAGCAAAAGCAGCCTTTTTGGTAAGGGCCTTAGGTTTCTTCTCCTCCGTGGCGGTCTTTGATTTGGTTGGATTTTGCGGTGTAAGGTTTGCCATAACCACCTAACGAATACTTCCACCTAACGAAAACTTCCGTGACGTTTCCGATAGAGGGGGTTGAGAAATCATTGTTATCGGATGGATACAGTTTACTCACGATGCCCGGCTCGGAAGTCGCGAAATATCTGTGAACGAGGATTCGAGGTCAAGGATTTCTTTGAGTTCCTCACTTGCTTGTTGCTGGGCCGCCGGATTTTCCCCCGCAAGTCGAAGCACGTTCTCGATCCGACGTTTCCTCCGTTGAAGCTCTGCAGAGACCAATTTATTCCAGAACAGATGGCCCATTTGTTCGTTCAATTCTTTTTTGGCCAGCAGGAGAGATAATGCGGCTGCTTCCTCTTTTGAGAGCGAAGCGAAAAAGGCAGCGATGCTGGCGGGTTCCCCCGGCTCCAGGGGCGAGGCACAAATCTTGGAGAGTAGTTCGGCACCGGCCACCTGGGTCAAAATGGAATCCCAAGGCTGCTGTCGAATCGCGCGCAAGAGATCGGGAAAAATGAGAGCAGCCTTGCAAATGACAGCCAGATCGTGCCGGGGTAGCGAGAATTGGGATGTAACAACTTCCTCTTCGAATGTTCTATCTTGAAGCTGCCGGATCGACAGATGGACCATCTGGAGCAATGTTTCACGCGGAATCGTGAGGCGAACGGCCAATCGGCTGATCAGTGTTTCCCGGAGCACGAGGTCTGGAACGATACTGATGAATCGAGCCATTTTCCGCGCGAATCCTACTCTGCCGGCAGTGGTTTTCGATTCTGTTGCGCTCAAGTTCCGTCTGATTTGAAAATCGAAGAAATCTTCAGCTGATTCCACCCGGGCGCGAAATGCCTCGCTGCCCGAGGTGCGAATCAATGAATCTGGATCCTCTCCTGCGGGCATCTCGCCGATTCGCACCTGGAGCCCTGCTCCGAAAAGAACCTCGAGCGCGCGCTCGGCCGCTTTCTGGCCGGCCGCATCTGCGTCAAAGAACAGAATCACTTCGTCCGCGAAACGACGGAGCAGAGAGGCTTGCCGGGCGGTTAACGCGGTGCCTTGAGGAGCAACCACATTTTGGATGCCGGATTCGAACGTGGTAATAAGATCGACTTGCCCCTCCAGGATGATGGCTTGCCGCAGGTTGGCGATGAATCGCTTGGATTGATGAAGTCCAAACAAAAGGTTTCCTTTAGAAAAAAGCGGCGTCTCAGGCGAATTGATATATTTCCCGCCCGGCGCCTTTGGCTCGAGGACCCGTCCGCTGAAAGCGATGACTTCGCCGAAATCGTTATGGATCGGGAACATCAACCGATCTCTGAACCGGTCGTAAATACGCGAGCGCGGATTTCCTTCTTCGCGCAACTTGATGAGCCCGCTTTCAATGAGTTCCTCTTTAACGAATCCCGCGGCGGTCGCCCATTGAACGAATGAGTCCCAGGTCTTCGGCGCGTAGCCGATCTGCCAACGCTTGGCTGTCTCGATGTTGATGCCGCGGCTCTGCAGATAGGACCGCGCGCGTGCGGCTGCCTTGGTGCGAAGCAAATTTTGGTGAAACCAGGCAGCAGTCTCAAAATGGAGCCGGAGCAAACGTTTCCGCAGGCTCTGCTTGCTTTCTTCCTCTGCGCTGAGTTCGTCCTCGATAATAGCGATTCCCGCCCGTGACGCCAGACGGCGCACCGCTTCCGGAAAATCGATATTTTCGTACTGCATCAGAAACTGGAAGACCGCGCCTCCGGCGCCGCAGCCGTGGCAGTAGTACGACTGCTTCGACGGGTTAACAAAGAAGGAAGGCGTCCTTTCCTGGTGAAATGGGCAGAGCGCGCGGAACTCCGTCCCAGCTCGCTTGAGAGGGAAATAGCTGGTAATTACCGCCACGATGTCCGAGGCGGCCGCTACCTGTTCAACGGTTTCCTGAGCGATCCGAGGCATAACGCCGGCCGGTCATTTTAGCCGCCACCCACCATGCGTACGATTTCTACCGTGTCAGCCTCACCAAGAATCGTCGTTGAAAAATCGGTGCGCGGAACAGCGCGGCCGTTCAGTTCGATCAGAACTCCTTTTTCTGGCAGTTGCAATGAGGTCAACAAATCCGTGAGAGTCGCACCCATTTCCGTGTCGCGCACCTTGCCGTTCAGCATCAGCTTCATACGGACAGAATGGCGGAATCCCAATCCTTCCAAACGGGCTCCAAACCATTCGCGCGCAGAACGGCGGCGATTTGCGCTGGAGAACGGGTATCCTCAACTTCGAACTGACCCTCTGCCTTAGCATCGCCGCGGTTGGTTTGGGTGATCCTTCCTTTGACCGTCAGATGCAGCGATTGTGTTCCCTGCTGAGTGTAGCCGCCTGGCTCAGTCCGGCTTCCTGCGCTCATCATCGTAACACCGATCGGCATCAGTGCATCCCTGAAATCCGGAGATTCCCGCGTGCTCAGGACAATGCCTACCTGCGGAAAAGTAATCCGGAGCGCACATAGTACCTGGATGAGATCCCGATCGGAAAACGAATGGAGAGGACGGAATCCTCCGGCTGCCGACCGCAGGCGGGGTAAACTAACCGTTAACTGCGAACGCCAACACTTTTTTAAAAGGTATTCGACGTGTTCAGCCAAGGCGATCGCCTCGGAGCGCCATTCTGCCAATCCAAAAAGCGGAGCTACCCCGATCCGCCGAAAGCCGGCCGCATAGGCGCGTTCCGGAGTTTCTAATCGCCAGTCAAAGTCTCGTTTTGGTCCGGCCGTATGAACCGCGGCATAGGCACGGCGGTCATACGTTTCCTGGTAGACGACGAGACCTTCCGCGCCCGCCGAAACCAGTGGCCGGTAATCTTCCATTTCCATCGGAGCAACTTCGAGTGAGACAGACGGCACAAAAGAAACCAGTTTACGAACAACCTCCTGGAGATAGTCGTTGGAGACGAACCTTGGATGTTCGCCGGAGACAAGCAAAATGTTGCGGAAGCCTTGAGCGACCAGGTACCTGGCTTCTGCCTCCACTTCGTCCGGAGAGAGAGTGACCCGCAGGATGGGATTTTCCCGCGAAAATCCGCAGTAGCGACAATTGTTAATGCATTCGCTTGATAGATAAAGAGGAGCAAACAGGCGCATCGTCCGTCCGAACAGCCTTCGTGTGAGCGCTTGGGACCGGGCGACCAGCTGCGCCAGGCGCCCATCCTCCATTGGCTCAAGCAAGGCGGCGAATTGAGGAATGGTCCGGCTCCTGGGACGGTCACAGATGCGCAAAAGCCGGGCAAACGTTATTTGGGGAACAGTTATAGTCGCCTCCGTTGGAAATTACACGCACCTTGCTCGGAATCTTGCACAAGACGGGCCTAACCCGCGGTTGAGACCTTCATCGTGTAATCCGGGAACCGGGCTTTCAGTTCGGAAAGAGTTTTTGTCGCCTGAGGTTCGTTCCCCGCCTTTTGAAATGCTTCGTAGGCGCGTTCCAAAGCGCGCGGGGTGACGTCCGGATCCTCGTACAGGAGAGCTACACTCATATAGGAACGCGCGGCATTTTCGTAATTGCCTCGCGCGGACTCGATGTCACCGATTAGCATTCTAGCCTCAGCGTTAAGACGACCTTCCGGCTGAAGCGACAGCGCTTGCTCCGCCGAGCTGGTGGCTGCATCGGGATCTTTGTCACCCAACTGGGCGGTGCTTAGGACCAGAAAACCTTGTGCGCGGTCGGCCGGCTCGGTAGCCAATTCGAGGTAATGGTTTATGGCGGTATCGGCTTCCTGAAAATTTTTCAGGTTGTTGAGGGATCTCGCATAATTCAACCAGATCCCTTTGTCGACTTTCGCCGGTTCCATATTTTTGGTCATCAACTCGAAATATTTCGCCGCCTGGCCGAAGTTATTTTCATTGTAGAACTCGGAACCGAGCCACCGACAGACATCCAGGAGGATCAAGACTCGCTGCGGATCCTTTTGAATAAAGGCGTCGACCTCTTTCGCGGCGAGCGTTTTCTTGTGCAAATTCTGGTAACACAAAATGAGGCGAAGGGTCGTCTTCTCCGCATACTCTTCGGGACTAAGATCCCGAGCATTGGAGAGCGGGGCGATGGCGTCCTCATATTGCTTTCCTTCAAAATCCGTCCACCCGATCCAGTAGTTGGCCTGAGCCGCTCCGGGGCCGTTGGGGTAGAGCTTCAGCAGTTGGTGGAAAGTGGCTGTCATCTGCGGGTAATCTGCCTGCTGGCCCAAAGTTAACCCCTTCTGAAGAAGTGCGGTTTCTACTTCGGACGAGGCGGGATAGTCGGCGATTATCTTGTTAAAGTCATTCACCGCCGCTGGGAGATTCTTGGCCTCCTGGAAAAGCAAGGCTCTCTTCAACAACGCCTTCGAAGCCATACGATACTTTGGGAATTTGTCGATTAACCCAGTGAAGGCTTGGATTGCCGATTGGTTGACATTAAGTTGTAGAAATGAAAACCCGGCGGCGTAATAACAATCTGCTTTGTAGCTGTCGGCGAGCGAAGAATTGGTAAGCTCAAGGTAAAGTCTGGCCGCAGGTTCAAAGCGGCGCTGCTGGAAGAGCGTTTGAGCTTTCAGGAGCTTGGCTTTGTCGTATCGATCGCGGCTCGGTCCTGTGGCGAGATAGGAATCGACCTCCGAGACCAGGGAAGGGTCCTTGATTGCGTCAAGAGCAATCAGTCGCTGATAACGTGCGTCATAGACCTCAGGGGTGTTCGGGTAGATCCGAATCAACTGATTGTAGAGATCGAGCGCCTTTTGCGGTTTTCCTAATTGGCGATAAGAGTTTGCCACCAAAAGCATCACGCTGGGCCTCGTCTCGTCTCCTAAAGAGTTGGTGCTTTTGGCGTACGAATCCAGAACCTGCGAGAATTTGTCCCCTTCGTACTGCAACTTCATCTGTTCCAACTCGGCAATCTGTTTCCATTTACCTTCGGCATTCAGCGCGATGGCGCTCTTGAAAAGCTGGTCGGCTTTATCCTTTTGTTTGAGATCAGCCGCGATTATTCCAGCGCGCGTTAGCGCCTCAGCCTTGACAGCAGGTTTGGCAGCATCGATTCCGAGGCGGCTGAAGATGTCGAATGCCTGTTGCCTCTGATTGTTCTCGAGTGCGAGATAGGCCAGGGATAGACGGGCTGCGTCGCGATAAGGATTTTTGCCGGCGAATTTCGCGACGTCCTCATAGGCAGCAGCTGCGTCGGCCTTTTTTCCGATCAGCTCCAGGCATTTGGCTTCATAGTATCTGGCGGTTAATTTAACTTCGGGCGATTTCGCGTTGACGTACGCCTTGTCATACAAGGGAGTTGCGGCCTGAAAGTTTTTCTTGTCGAATTCCCGAGAGCCCAGTCGGAATGCCGCGCTGCCGACGAATTCGCCCGTCCCGACTTCGTCGATGAGCATACGATAAGTGTTGAAAGCGGTTTGTTCCTGGCCAAGGTTCGCGTAACAATCTGCCAACCGATACATGGCGGAAGGTCGACCGGAATCCGTCAGGAATTGGCCGAGGTACTTCTCGTACTCTGGGGCTGCCAGATCGTACAGCTTGCGAAGATAGAGGCCGTCGGCCACGGCAAGCTCCGCCTTGGCAGGGTCGACGTTTTGGGCATCTGGCTGGCCGGGCGCCAGCCGGATCTCGCCTTCTTCAGCCGCATCTCGAGTTTTCGCGTCTGGTTCGGCGGGAGTGCCAGCAGAAGTCTTGGCGTCTGGAACATTCTCAACGGGGTGCTGAGGCTCCACGCTTTGCGCGGTCGGGATGTTCTCATCCAGAATGGACGAACCCGTTGTTTGATCGGGATAAAAAGGCTGTAGCCGTGGAACGGGCTGTGCCCTTGGAACCGGCTGTGCGCGTGGAACAGCCTCCGGCGTGGGCCCGACCGGAAGGGCCCGTCGCACTTCCTGGCTCTGCAGGTTCGACGCGAAACAGATGCTGCAGGTAAGTATTTGCCAAGGACGCAATCTCATTGGTCAGGTTTACCCGTTGCAAAAGCAACGTTCCAGATATCTGCCTGCCGGCAGATATCAAGAACTTCGACAATATGCTTGTATTCGACTCCTTGATCGCCACGCACGATGACCGCCTGGTCTGGGTAAAGTTGGGAAAGCTTTTTGAGTAAGTCCAGAAGTTCCTGTGCACTCTTTTGCTGGCGGTTGACGATTACCGTTCCATTGGTTGTGATATTGATCACCACCTGGCCAACATAAGGCTGTGCCTCGTTGGCCTTAGTGGCACTAGGCACTCGAACATCCAACTCATTCTCGCTCAGCGCAAAATTCCAGGTCAGGATGAAAAACACCAGAATGACCAACAGCACGTCGACCATTGGCGCGATCATAAACCCGAGGATTGTGGGTGCCGCCTGTTTGCGGAAGTTCATCGAATTGAGTTAGATCTCGTCGCTGTCCAGTACTCGAGACCGCTCCGGCCGGCGAACTTGGTTCTGCGAGGTGATGATGTTGACAAGATGGGCGGTTGCCGATTCCAGATCTGAAACCATCGAGGCGACCTTGCCTCGAAACAGGGCGTAAAACGCCATGGCGATAATTCCAATCACTAACCCGGAGGCAGTGGCTACCAGTGCTTCCGAAACGCCATGGGCAAGCAGCATCGGACGTGGCTGCGAGGTGTTACTAGCGAGAACCCCGAAAGAATTGATAAGGCCTATCACTGTCCCGAGCAGCCCAAGCATCGGAGAAAGAGTCGCAATATCCGCAAGATACACGATTCGCTGATTGAGGCTGCTGGCGACCCGGGAACCTTCTGTCTCCGCCACTTCACGGATAGCCGCAGGGGAGGCTGCCGGATTTTTAGTAGCGAAGTCCAGCGTTCGCGCGGTGATTCGCGCCACGGCCTCCGAATGGCGATTGGAAACCGCAATCAATCCGAGGTAATCCCGCTTGCGGAGGAGTGCCTCAGCCGTCTCCATGAATCGCCGGGTCACGATGGTTCCCCGCCGCAGACTCAACAGACAAGCCATCACCAGAGAGAGCGTAATGACGGAGGTCAGGATCAACGGGATCATGACCCAGCCACCCGCTTTCAACAGCTGTAGCAACGTCGCCTGCGTGGAGCCAGGTGTCGGTGTTGCTTCAACCGCCTGTGCCAGCAGCGGGACGATCAACAATGCAAGCCAATTCATTCCTCTTAGCTCCCTATTTAAATGCACCTGGTGGCGAAGTGCAAACTTGTTCCGTTCAGCCACCGGGCGCCGGACCAGGCGGAGCAGGCCTTTTTTTATCTTAACGGCTGCGGTTTGGCTTCTGAAGAAGCGTTGGCAGGCGACAGAAGGCTCTCGCCGATATCCTCTGGAGCTTTGCCAGAGGCGAGCGTACGGTTACCGCCATGGACGGGTTGTTCCTCGCAGATAAGCCGGACCCGAACAAAAAATTACGCGAAGTCCCACATAAGCCGGGCGTCTACCTGATGAAAGACCGCCTCAAACGGGTAATTTACGTCGGCAAGGCGCGGGACCTCCGAAAACGACTCAGTCAGTATTTCATGCCTTCGCGTCGGATGACCGCCGATCTAAAGACGCGCGCTTTACTCGACAGCATATGGGATTTCGAGGTTCATCTGGTTCGGAACGAGCCGGAAGCGCTTCTGCTTGAGGGCAAGCTAATTAAAGAGTTTCGTCCGAAGTATAATGTCTCGTTTCGAGACGATAAGCGCTTCCTGTTAGTGAAAGTGAATCTGTCGGACCGGATTCCCCGTTTCCAGCTGGCCCGCTTGAAGAAGGAAGATGGATACCGATATTTCGGGCCGTTTGCACATGCAGGGGCGCTGCGGACGACCCTGAAATGGATGAAAAAGCGGTTTGGTATCCGGTCTTGCCGAGTCCCGGAGCCTGGGGAGTCTGATTTCAAGCGATGCATGGATCATATCATTAAGAATTGCTCGGCACCTTGTATCCGCCGAGTCACCCTGGACGACTACAAGAGGCGTGTTCTTGAAGCATGCGAATTTCTCGAGGGCCAAAGTCAGGAGATGCTTAAACAAATCGAGGAGCAGATGAAGAGGGCCGCTGAAAACCTTGATTTCGAAAAAGCAGCAGAGATGCGTAACATGTTGGACGACCTTCGGCGCACGACCAGGCCGACTCGGCGTTTCACTCGCAGTTCCCTGCCGACGTCCATTGACCCGAAGGCTGATCTGCAGGCGTTGGCGGATGCGCTGCTCCTGCCGGCGCCCCCGACAGTGATGGAGTGCTTCGACATCTCGAACATTTCCACTACGCATATCGTGGCTTCGATGGTCAGCTTTCGTCACGGGGTTCCCGATAAATCCAACTATCGGCGGTATCGCATACGGACCGTCGACGGTCAGGATGATTTTGCGAGCATGGCGGAAGTGGTTCGACGCCGCTATTCGCGCGTGCTTTTGGAGAACCGGGAAGCAGCTCCAGAATTAGCTGAATTCAGTCAGGAGACCGTGCAGGAATCCGTCGCCAGAATCCAGCGTACGGCACCCGAGCGTTCAGTGCGACTACCGGATCTGATCATTGTCGATGGCGGTAAAGGCCAGCTCAATTCCGCGTGCAAGGAACTGCAACGACTGGGTTTGCAGAATGTTCCGATCATCGGGCTAGCTAAGGAATTCGAGGAAGTGTATCGGCCGGGGAGAGCGATGCCGCTGCAATTGCCTGATAGTTCAGGCGCATTGCAAATCCTGCAACGAATTCGGGACGAGGCGCATCGGTTTGCGAACGGATATCATCAGCTGCTGATGAAGAAGCGAGTTGCAGAAAGCATTCTAGACGATTGTCCCGGTGTCAGTGACAACCGTAAGCAGGCTTTGTTGAAACGATTCGGTTCAGTGGAACGTCTCCGGAAGGCCTCCGTCGCAGAGATAGAGCAGGTGGATGGCATCAGCGCCAAGCTCGCTGAAGGAATTTTTCAGTTTTTGCATTCTTCATTCAGAATGCAGGAGACAGGAGACAGGATTCAGGAGTCAGGAGTCAGAATTCAGGAGCATTCTTCAGAATTCAGGATTCAGGAGTCAGGAGTTGAGGAGTCAAGTTCAGGAAGTCCGACTCCTGACTCCTGACTCCTGTCTCCTGCATTCTGAATAAAGAATCCTCTTGCGCGTCTCCGGCGCGAATGTTGAGTTTACGCTCTTCATGTGTAACCGCTTCATTTTTGGAACTTGTATTGCGGTTTTCTGGTGGATTTCTGGGGTGTGGTCGCAGGAAGCGCCTCCTGCCAGTCCGACGCGTCTGACCCCTACTTGGGAGACTCAACGACAGGCCGCAACCTACGCTCTGAGCATTCCGGCCCCGAGAGGCCAGATCACGGATAGGAATGGGGCGCCTTTGGCTCAAAACCGGGTCAGCTACAATTTGAGCGTCGTTTTCCCGACGCCCTTCGACTTCACTGATCGGCAAGTCATCGATTTCGTGAATCGGGCGGCTGCTTCCGCTCGGGGCCTAACGAGTCGACCGATCGAGTTTTCGGAAGATGCCGCCGTTCAACACTACCGGAATCGGGGCGCGATTCCGTTCGACCTCGCCAATGACCTACCCAATGACGAAGTGGTTAGAGCACAGGGGAAAGTGCCGCCCGGCCTGACCTTGCGGGCAATTTATGTGCGTTTCTATCCTCAGGGCTCGCTGGCGGGTCAGGTCGTCGGATACACTGGCCGGACCAGCCGGGAAAGCACACGTATTCTCCAGAATAACGAGCCGCTCTGGCCCCAGAGCGAAGGGCGCGAGGGACTTGAACAGACATTTGACGACCAGTTGCGAGGAAAGCCAGGGCAGCTGAATCTAACGTTCGACAATGATGGCATAAAAACGGGTGAGCACATCGCGGCGCCGCCGGAGCCGGGATACAACGTGGTCACCACCTTAGACGCTAATACGCAGCGGCTGGCTGAAAAGATCCTGCAGAAAAGGGCAAAACGAGGCGCCATTGTGGTCTTGGAACCTAATACCGGGGAAGTTCTTGCGCTCGCTTCCTGGCCGACCATCGACCCGAACGATTTTGTTCCTGCGATCTCGGAGGAGAAATTCAAAAAGATAGCGAGCGATCCGAACATCCCGATGCTGCCGCGCGCCTATCGCTCCGCGTACCCGCCCGGATCAACGTTCAAGATGTTCGTTGGAGTCGCAGGATTCGAGACGCACGCGATCGGTCCGAAGGAGGAGTTTGATTGTGTAGCCGCTTTAGATGTCGGCAACGTTGTCTTCAGGAACTGGAAGAAAACAGACGCCGGCGAACTGAACTTTCGGCAAGCGCTCGCTCAGTCGTGCAATACCTGGTTTTATCAGGCCGGTCAGAAAATTGGAGCGCGCGCGTTGATAACCTGGGCTAAGCGATTTGGACTGGGTAGTCGTACCGGGATCCTGTTAAGCGGAGAAGCTGAAGGTCGAATCCCTACGGACGATTACATGGAACAGACCTACCACCGGCATATTCTGGGCGGCGATCTGGCGAACCTCTCTATCGGCCAGGGAGATATCCTGATCTCGCCGTTACAGATGGCCCAGGCAATGGGTGCGCTCGCCAATGGCGGAACTGTTTACGAGGCCAGCATCGTCCGACAGGTGCAGACGTTAAACAATGAAGTGGTCTACGTTTACAATCCGCGAGTAAAAGACCTTCTGAAGCTTAGCTCCGTTACCATAGACCAGCTTCGGAAAGGAATGATGGATGTGGTTTCGAGTGGCAACGGAACAGGTGGGGCTGCTGAACTGAAGAACGTGAAAGTGGCGGGTAAAAC